>NZ_CP026168.1 GCF_002902985.1 Leclercia sp. LSNIH1
ACGCTTACCGATGAAATCATCGAACTACACGAACGTATCCTGGGCAGCTTGTTCAGCAGGGCAAAGCGCACACAAGCCGAACGGCTTCAGAAAACAGGAAAACTCATCCAGAGTAAGTTAAGGCAATATCTTACTGTTGGCCAGGCGCTGCTAAACGCACGGGAGTCAGGAGAAGATCCCTGGGCGGCGATAGAAGACGTACTTCCCTGGCCGGAATTTATCACCAGTCTGGAGGAAACACAGTTTCTGGCTCGAAAGGATAATTTTGATCCACTTCATTTGCTCACCGAAAAATACAGCACGCTGCGTAAATATGCGCCCCGTATGTTGTCTGCATTGCAGTTCAGTGCAGCTCCTTCAGCACTGCCACTCGGTAATGCGCTGGATACCGTCAGAGAAATGTACCGCAAACAACTCCGCAAGGTTCCGTCAACAGCGCCAGTAAAGTTTATCCCTGAGAGCTGGAAAAAGTTGGTAATAACGCCATCGGGTATCGATCGCCGGTATTATGAATTCTGTGTACTGAATGAGCTGAAAGGCGCATTGCGATCTGGTGATATCTGGGTTAGAGGATCACGACGCTACAGGAATTTTGACGATTACCTCATTCCTCCTGCTGATTTTGAAAAATCACTCAAAGAGAAACAGTTACAGCTTGCCATTCCGACAGACTGCCAGGAATACCTTCACTCCCGTATGACACTGCTGGCGTCGCGACTGGAAGAGGTCAATGCGATGGCGATTGCCGGTGATTTGCCTGATGTTGATATATCGGACAAAGGTGTGAAGGTCACGCCTCTTGATAACAACGTTCCTTCGACTGTATCACCGTTTGCCAACCTGGTTTACGGCATGCTGCCGCACCCAAAAATTACCGAGATATTAGATGAGGTGGACAGTTGGACGGGATTTACCCGCCACTTTACTCACCTCAAAAATAATCACGTCAGACCAAAAGACAAAAAGCTGTTACTGACCACCATCCTGGCAGATGGTATCAACCTGGGACTGACTAAAATGGCAGAATCCTGCCCAGGAACCACAAAAGCGTCGCTGGAAGGCATTCAGGCATGGTACATCAGGGATGAAACGTATGCAGCCGCGCTTGCCGAACTGGTGAATGCACAAAAAAAGTGCCCACTGGCAGCATCATGGGGGGACGGTACAACGTCATCCTCCGACGGCCAGAATTTTCGAGTCGGAAGTCATGGCCGCTATGCCGGACAGGTGAATTTAAAGTACGGTCAGGAACCCGGCGTGCAGGTTTATACACATATATCAGACCAATACAGCCCATTTTATACCAAAGTGATCAGCCGGGTCAGGGACTCTACCCATGTGCTGGATGGGTTGCTCTATCACGAAAGCGACCTGGAAATTACGGAGCATTACACCGATACAGCGGGTTTCACTGAACATGTTTTTGCGCTAATGCATCTACTTGGGTTTGCATTTGCACCAAGGATCCGGGATCTCCATGACAAACGGCTATTCATTCATGGAAAGGCGGAAAAATATTCTGGGCTTCAGTCGATCATATCCACGACCAGTCTGAATCTCAAAGAAATTGAGACACACTGGAATGAGGTACTGCGCCTGGCGACCTCGATCAAGCAGGGCACGGTAACCGCCTCGCTGATGTTAAAAAAGTTGGCCAGCTACCCCAAACAAAACGGCCTGGCAAAAGCGTTACGGGAAATTGGCCGTATCGAGCGAACGTTGTTTATGCTGGACTGGTTTCGCGATCCGGCCCTGCGTCGTCGTGTGCAAGCCGGTTTAAATAAGGGTGAAGCCCGCAATGCGCTTGCGCGGGCCGTTTTTATGCACCGGTTGGGTGAAATAAGAGACAGGGGGCTGGAAAATCAAAGCTATCGCGCCAGTGGGCTGACGCTGTTGACTGCGGCGATCACGTTGTGGAACACGGTGTATATAGAAAGGGCCATCGAATCACTAAAACGAAAGGGGCTCCAGATTAATGAGCCGTTGGTTTCTCACCTGTCCCCTCTGGGCTGGGAGCATATCAACCTGAGCGGAGATTACATCTGGCGTAATAATCTTAAGCTGGGATCCGGTAAATATCGACCGTTACGCACAGTTGATGTCAGTCTGTACAAAAAACAGGCTTAGCGTAGGATATTTTCCGTTTTCCAAGCGGACCCCTTGATGCCTGACGGTGCAGCCGCCACGGATCCGCTGAACGGATTTTTCGGCGCGCCTTCAGTCTGTACCCCTTGTGTGCGGATGGCCGTTGCAGGCACTGCAGAGGCGACCGGGACTGACTGGCCTGCCCGCTGCAGGGTGACGGTATGACGATCCCAGTTCACCTGCGCCTGGATGGATTGCTCTGACAGCAGGCGGTTGAGTACCCGCGTCCACTGGTCATTGGTGTCGACCGAGACAATACGGGTATTGAGGCGTGGGCGCAGGGCATTCTCGTAGTTCGTCCACTGGTCATTGGTGTCGACCGAGACAATACGGGTATTGAGGCGTGGGCGCAGGGCATTCTCGTAGTTCAGCGTCCAGCCGGACGGGATGATCCGCCTGACCCACTGTTCGAGCGTCAGGTTACGTGCCGGGGAGAGTGACAGGACGGCAACGGGTACAGGTGTTCCGGTAAACGTGAGTGCTGACAGTGATGTGTTCCCGGGCGGGCTCTGCGGTCCGGCTTGTCGTGTTACGGCAGGAGTGGTCCGGGTGGGGGCGGTCAGCAGCGTGGGTTGCGGCAGCGGGGTGGTCTGCGATACAGGCTTCACTGGTGTTGCCTTTCGTGCAGACGGGGGAGGCGCTATTCGCCGCTGTGTCTGCGAAATCATTTCGGCGCTGTCGCTTATCTGGCCGTCAACAAACACCAGTGCTGGCGTGTCAGGAGTGACGTTCCGGCTCTGAAATCCCGTGCAGCTGCTTAACAGCGACGGAAGCAACAGGGGCAGGGCAAGCTTATGCATGCTGACGCCCCGGGGTAACGGGCGAAACTTCATGGTTTTTCCTTTTTTTCCGATCAGTGAAGATCTGGCCGCCAGAGATTGCCGTTGCTGACACCATCACGGGCTCCCCAGGCTGATTCTGGCAGGGTGTGGCGGCCGATGTAGAGTGTGCGCAGGGTGGTTTTTGACAATGAGATATCGCCTCCGCGAACGACAGAGAAGCGATCGAGATAGAAGGAATGTTCCACCTCAACATCCTCTCCTTTCTGCAGCAGGAGCTGCAGCGTGACGGGCGCGGCCATCGAACCGGTGGCCGTGAAGGCTTCTTCCATACGGGTGAGCTGAAGAATGTGATTCTTACGGTTACGCTGACGCTCCATGATCTCGGTAACTACCTGTTCCGGCCAGGGGCAAAGACAATGTTTCCAGCCCTGCCCCAGCAGGGCGTTCATGACGGCACGGAAGCGAAACAGATCGCAGTTTCCGGTGGATACGGCGTTTTTCCAGAGCGCGGCCAGGACGTCATCAATGGGGCGTTGTTTTTCGGTATCGAGTAGCTCCCTTATGGTCATGAACTCCCGGGCCATCCCTCTGAAAGCAGGCAATCTGCGTGCACCACTGAGCCATTCGGCGATAAATTTACGTTTGCGGTTTTCAGAGATGATGTGATGGTTTTCGTGGGCCGTACGTAAGGCGACGAGAATGCACCACAAGAGATGGCTGACCTTGTCCTGGGTGGATTGCATAGTGTGTCTTTCTCCTGATTCCGTTTTCTGGCAATGACGTCTGTACCTTCCTTCCGCCTGGAGGAAGGCAGCCTGCGGGCAGGCCGGTTACAGGAACAGAGGATGTTCATCGGGCAGGACCAGCCCAGACGCCATTGCCGGAAAACGGCAAAAAAAGCCCCCGCGAACAGGGGAAACTAAAGGGATGAAATGAAACCGGTTTGGACCAGTTAGTGAGGCTTCGGTGGAATACGCGGAGTTTAAAAGCCCCAGGTATCAGCATGCGTGATCATCTCGAACAGCATGGCCGTCCGGGACACAGGGTGATCCATCTTGTCAATTTGCGTCAGGCGCCTGTACTGGCTTTTCGTCAGCCAGATATCTGAGGCAGCTTCGAGTTCAGCCCGTGCAGCGGGATGATGAGTAGGATCGGGGTATTTTTTCATTAAAGCTTCAACCAGCTTTGTATTAACGGGGCTGATTTTGCTGCCGAATTTTACAAAATCACAGAATGCAGAATGCGAGCGAATCATATCTATTTTCTGAAACTCGAAATTTGCTTTAAGGAAGAAATATCCAGGGAAAACGGTCGCGATTCTTTTTCTGAAAACGTGCGGAGCATCAGCACGTCTTATTTGCGTTAAGGATAATGGCGTCCAGGGGGTAACACGACGGTCATGTAGCCAGTCAAATAAGTTTTCCCGGTTTTTGCCCCCGGAAATATAAAGGGCAAGATACCATTGTTGATTACTTACAGCCTCAATATTCATTTTCGAACGCTTCGCGCAGAATTGATCCATGATGGAATAATTCAATGTTTATCGGGGTCGAATACATTCAAACATGAGAATGAAACAGGCTCATAAACAGCCACTTAAGGCTGCAAGCTGTTTTTTAGTCACGCTCAGGTATCAATATAATCTTGTTTTTTAGATCCTTAAGTAAAATTGGCGGCAATGCTTAAGGGTCTGCCGGTATAATTATCGCTACGAAAATTGTTGTAAAGTGTAAATAGGTTTTATCTTAATAATGCACCCTTGGGGGTGCATTATTTGTTTATTTTGTGATCATCAATGAAATCATGAAAAAGACCGAACGCGTCAATATTACTGATCGCATTGCTTCGTTACTTTGCAGGTTCAAGGCCTTAGTACTCCGCTTAAGATGAGAGCGGACTGTCTCTACTGAAATATGGCAAATGTCAGCGATAGAGTCATATGCCGTTCCATAAGCGTATAGCGTAACAATCTCTAATTGTTTTCTGGATAGCTCTGGGAAGACGCCCTGCAGTGCGTCAAGAGTGTTGGTTTGGATCATTGTCAAATCCCCATGCAAATCAATACGTAATACTTTACGTGCAATATGCATCTCCCTTAATGGGGAGATCCCCCCAGTAAATTTCTGGAAATATGTGGTAAGGAATATGCATGTTTTAGGAAAATGGAAACAGATAGATTCAGACACACGTTGCAGGAATCTTTGGAGGACAAAAATTGAGCGGATTTTGAGTGGTGTTTGATGACCATAGATGAGGCTCTCGTGTAGTAGTGATGGCTACCACGGAGTTCTCACACTCTGGTGGCAGCCCAGGCAGGGGTGAGAAACCGGCCTACACGGTACCGGCCAACCTTTCGGTTGCCCTACCTGAACCGCCATAAATAAGATGCGCGGGTTCAGCACACAAAAAAACACGCCTATGCGTGTATTTGTGCGCATGTAGATGCGGGTTCTCACGCCCGATCACAGGATTTACTGTGACAGCAGAAGACTACTGTTTGCGAAATGATGAGTCAACTGAATACATAGCTGATGACGTTTTGAAAAGCCGGAATCTGGGTTTGAGAAACCGAGGGGGAACATACATATCCCAGTTATACCTTCTGCAATACTCAAGCAGTTCCTCACCTGTAGTGGTACCTGTTTTCTCCAAGCAACGGCTAATTCTGTGTTCAACAGCCTTAAGAGATGTTCCCAGCACTCGGGACATCGCTTTTCTGCTGTATTTCAGGGATATCAGGAAAACTGCTTCCCACTCAGCGTTTGTGAAGATCCTTGATGGAACCTGATATACCAAAGACTTAGGTACATCGCCCTCAAGCAAGTTATAAGGGCTGAAAATATCGACAGGACGAACCTGTAACATTGTGCCAGCACATATGCCGTCATCGTCATAGTAAGGTCGAGAGTCGAAGCACAACGCATGTAATGAATTGCTGTCACCTACAGGATGGGTGACGATCGAGGAGAATTTCTCTTCATGCTGCATCACAAGCTCTTCCTGTCTATGGATTCGGTTTGAAAGGTATGCCAGTGACGATGGCAGCTGGTCCAGCGTTTTGCCCAGAATTGGATAATCAGAGGGGAGACTTAAAAGTCGTAGAAACGCTTGATTAACCGCAACATATTGCAGGCTACCGTTCTTGATAGTCATCGGTTCACTGCTATTAGTAATCAGATTCAAAATTTGCGGGGCGAGTTTGATTTTTTTTTTAATGTGACGCGTTGTGAGATCATCTAAGGTAAGCCGTATGTATATGAATCATAGATATATATTCTATTATTTGGCATACTATACCATGTGAGATGATAGTTAACTGGGTTTGATCTGCGATCATAATATTCGTTAATGATGCTTTTAAGTGTCTGATTGTGTGCTAGGATAAAAAAATTCGTAAGTGCTATCTGTGAATCAGGAGGAGTTATGGCACATCCGATACATTGCACGAAAGTCGCTGGTATCACGGAGTTCAAAAGGGATCCGTTAGGGACTGTCGAGTCAGCAGAGGGTGATGCGATTGCAATTCTGAACCGTAGCGCGCCGGCGTTTTATCTTGTGCCACTGGAGCTCTTCGAGAGTCTGAAGCGTGACGCTGAAGCTCATCGTTCACAAAAAGCAGGGTGATCCTACAAGGGATCCTAAATTGATCCTTTTTGGCTGTAGTGGTAGAGTCGGCAAACTTATTGTTATAGATGAATTTATGAGGTTGTCACGCCCGATAAGGTGACAGGTCTGGCAGGTTGAATAGCTGAGTCCAGAAAAGCAAAAACCCCGATAATCTTAGATACTTGGCGGCATCGCTAGATTAACGGGGTTCCTAACTAAATCATACAGAAGTTGTTGCTTCTGTGTGGGAGTATAACTCGTGCGCGAAAAAAGACAAGACTTTCCGTGCCTGCTCCTTCTGTGCAACATAAGCGCAGGAAGGCGTGACTGAGGCTCAAACACCTTTATCCCATTATCGGCAGGTTAAAAATCCTACACCGGTATTCACACCCCAGGAAGGCGAGAGTACATCCCTCTTCTGTCTAAAGCTAATGGCTAAAGCCGACGGTTTTTCGTTCGGTTTCGACTTTGCCGTATATGTAGCATTTGCCTGTGCAGCCGGTAAACGGCG
Source organism: Leclercia sp. LSNIH1 (assembly GCF_002902985.1). NCBI lineage: Bacteria > Pseudomonadati > Pseudomonadota > Gammaproteobacteria > Enterobacterales > Enterobacteriaceae > Leclercia > Leclercia sp. LSNIH1. The sequence continues at coordinate 7,045 of NZ_CP026168.1, forward strand.
GCGTCTGCCACCTGTTTTGCGCCGGCGGGCGATTGATGCTTTGTTGCAGGGGATGCTTTTCTACTATGACCCAGTAACAAATAGCGTCCGGCGTTCTGTTTTTGACCTGGCTAAAGATTGTGGCTTAACCACAATCTCACCGAATGGTTCAGTTAGTGCAGGCAAAGCGACTAAGGCGCTAAAATTTCTTGATGAAATTCTGGGCTTCATTGTCTACACGCCCGGAAGTTATCCGTCTGTCTCGTTTACCCCCGTACTGTTTGAGGCTTTTAATTTATTCCCTCAGACTTTAGCGGAGGCCAGACTTGCGGGCGAAGGAGCAGGTTGTATCCAGGGGGAATGTCCATGAGTAAAGGACATAATCCCGGGCAACACTGGAGTGAGTTAGACCATCAGGAACAGATTCGGTTCTGGCAAAATTTTGATGACGGCAAAGAGTCATCGTTTCTGGTCATGCCGGAAAAGAAACGTACCCGGCGGCGCCGTGGTGAACATTCCACCAAACCCAAATGTGAAAATCCGGTCTGGTATCGCCCGGCGCACTACAAAGCGCTCGGGGGACAAATCGGCTATGCCTACAATCGTCTCGTCAGGAAAGATCCGACGACGGGGCATAGTGTTCTTCGTATGCGAATGTCCCTTCACCCTTTCTATGTCCGCGAACGGCAACGTGCCGGGCGCAAGTATGCATTTCGTCCAGAGAAGCAGCGTCTGCTGGATGCTTTGTGGCCGGTTCTGGTCAGTTTCTGCGATGCTGGTAAGCACACCGTCGGAATGAGTATTTCCAGGCTGGCCAGACAGCTCAGCCCAAAGGATGCAAAAGGGAAAGTCATTCCCGAAACAGAAGTCACGGTATCCCGTCTTTCCAGCCTTATCTCAGAGCAGGTGCGTTTCGGCACGCTGGGGGTATCAGAAGAAACCACATGGGATCGTGAATCCCGCAAGCGAATGCCAAAGTACGTCTGGATAACCTTAATCGGCTGGAACATGTTGGGCGTTGATTTGATGAAACTGGAGGCGCAACAGTTAAAACGCCTGCGTGAGTGTGAAGAGCGTCGTCGGCTCATTGAGGAAGGCATTCTGCGCGAGGATGAAGATATTTCGGTCCATGCAGCCAGAAAGCGCTGGTATCTGCAACGCAGTCAGGAAGCGCTCAAATACCGTCGCGAGAAAGGCGCAGCCCGAAAGCGCGCTAACCGCCTGGCCAGGCTGCCGCAGGATCGCCAGGTTTACGAGATGAGCAGGCATATTCTGAAAACGCTGCCTCCGGACGAAGCGTACTGGTGTACTGATGAGCGTCTTAAAAAACTGGCTGTCCAGCAATTGTACCAGCTCGAGCTGACGCTGAGCGCCTCACCGCCACACTAGGCCGAACAGCATAGTCCACACTCATCACCAAGCCCCTCCGGGGCTTTTGGTGCTGGCACCGCTTACCCTTTTTCTCTGCTATCCGCCTGACATCCCTTCCAGACTGTCTCTTTTTCCCGTTTGAACCTACTCTCGTAATCATCCCTGTATCGAATCTCTCATTTATCCACATCTTTCCGCAAACAGATAAATCAAAGCATCCGCAAACAGATATCAGCGAACCCGGAAAATAATCTTAACCCCCGATCTTCATCCCCTTCAGTAACCTTTCAGGGAAACTGTTTATCTTCTGAAACCATGTGGAAAAACCACATTACCCATCTTTGACTGCACGAAAATCAGAGTTAGCACCCGCCACAAGTGGCGGGCATAGCGACAGCAGGTTCCAGCAACCACTGCATTTCAATTCTGACTGCGCACATTGGTGACACCGAGCACCTCACCCACCACTGAAAAGCGCCGCCGCCCGGCCCGAAGGGCCGGAAGACATCGCTTTTAATAATGGATGTTGTAACTAGTAATCTGAGCCGCTTCAGATATCCTCGCATCAGGTCTTGCAGTACACGCTCGTAAGCGGCCCTGCCGGCCCGCATAACGCGGAGATACGCCCCGACTGCGGCTTTGCCTTGTCGGGACCACTCCGACCGCGTACAGAAGCACCTGAGTCGCTGTAGGCGGGTATGGCTTATCAGGGCGAAGGGATGGATTGGTGGAAACTATCAACTCTGTAGCCGGCTTCGCCGGGTGACGGCGCCATTCAGTAGCAGAGACATCCTCAGCAACTGCTGGCGCCTCCATGCGCCTGCAGCGCATCACAAACCCACCATATTTATACTTTTAAATCATGAGATTATTGATCCTCAGGATGATTTAATGCGATATGCTCACCGGTGTGACCTGGTGAAAGCGTCACCACCTTCAGTAAACCGTTTCGTCCGGGCGGCCTTAAGCATCACCTGATTCTGGCTCGCCTGGTAAACCCGTATCGATGAACTGCAGAAAGGAGTTGCCTGTGGCAGATAATTCAGGAAGGAGAGGTTCTGTTGAAATATCGGAGATCGTCAGAGCACCGGCATGGCGCAGGGTTCTTGACTGGTCGCGTGAGGAGCTGCTGCACCGCCTTGGCCAGCCGGCAGGGCTTGAAAGAGTAATAAAAACCGGCGTGCTGGTTCCCTGTTCCATAACACCACCTGCGGATACGTTCTGGGCACGGTCAGTAACTGCCTGGGATACGTGGCTGGATCCTTCATCTTCTTATTTTGCCCGCCCCTATACGCTTGATTACCGTAAACCCGACGGCACAGGCCATCTTGAGGGGCACCTGATTACGATCCCGGAGGCTGAAAATCTCATTCAGGAAGAGATAATTCACGATTTTCAGTGTGACATCAGTTTACTGAGAGGGATGTCCAGTTCGAAGTCAGAGAGCCATAACATCACCGATATTAACGATCTTGCGGTGCTGCGCAGTCCCAAACTGGCCGAACCCGTCACCCCGGAACATCTTCAGGAGAATATGTCTCATGGCGGGTTGCGCCTCGATCGGATGCGGTTTGCGGAATATCCGTGGTCTGAACGCCGGTACTACTGGCACAATGACGACGGCTCTCATCATTTCAGCGCTGCCCGCTATCAGGCTGGCCGCCTGCAGCAGCCTGTTCCGCTGACAGGGACGCTGCGCCGCTACAGTGTGAATGTGCAGATGGTGCCTGCATTGCGTAACAAATGGCAGATGTTTGTGATCCCGAAGGAAGAGCTGTTCGGCAGTTTTTATGAATCAATGAAAGCCTTTGAGAGCCCGTTTGCCTGGTCAGCGTTACCTGAGAACATGCACGATCCGAGAACGAATGGCACAGAGCTGTGCATCGTATGGCTGGAACGGGATAACGCCAGAGCCAGTTCCGCGGCAACCGTTCTGGCCAGATATGGATTCCCGGACTTCGGCGAGATGCTGACAGGACTTGCCAGATACGGGCAAAGGAATTCAGTGCTGGCCGGTTAGTTGTCGCTTTTCTGCATCTTTCGCCAGCGCCATGGTTCTGCCGGCGCTGGCTCTGCCCAGAGTCCTTTTCGGTTCTTACGGGCAGTTTCCTCTAAATCTGCGTATGCCGGTACCATCGCCTTGCCCCTGTAGGGGTCGTCTCAGAAAACGGAAAATAAAGCACGCTAAGCCGGTTGCAGCGGCCGTAGCGGCCTGAACTTGCCCGCGCCGATCTTGGCGCTGCTGCGCCAGAGGTAATCGCCGGTCAGGTTGATGTGCTCCCAGCCGAGCGGCGACAGGTACTGCAACAGGCCGTCATCGACGGCTTGACCGTGGCCACGCAAGGCGTTCGCGGCCCGCTCCAGATAGACCGTGTTCCATAGCACGATGGCCGCCGTCACCAGGTTGAGGCCGCTGGCCCGGTAGCGCTGCTGCTCGAAGCTGCGGTCGCGGATTTCCCCCAGGCGGTTGAAGAACACGGCGCGGGTAATCGCTTCGGCGCTCGCCCGCTCGACGGCGTTGAGGGCGGGCACAATGACCGACTGCCGCCGCAGGTGCTCGATCAAGGCTCTGGCCAGCACGATGCCCTTGTCGGTTTGCATGGCCAGCTCGGTCAGCAACTGGACAGCCTGCCGGTAGTGGCCAATCGTGAACGGCTGGAAGCCGAACACCGTTTGCAGCTCGACCAGGTGCTCGCGTCGGGTCTGCTCACGCTGCCCGTACTCGTCCCAGCTTTCGATGCCGACCTTGAGCTGGTTGGCGACCAGTCTCAGCAATGGCGGGAACGGTGGCTCATCAGCGCCAAGGATGACGCCGGGAAAGCGCAGGTAGCAGAGCTGCACCGCGAAGCCCAGCCGATTGGCCGGGCCGCGCCGCTGCCGGATGATGGAGAGGTCGCTTTCGCTGAACGTGTAGTGACGGATCAACTCATCCTTGGTGTCCGGCAACGCCAGCAGGCTTTCGCGCTCGGCGGCGGAGAGGATCGAACGGCGGGGCATGCGGTTTCCTTCTTCTTGAAAACGTAGGTTTGTGACAAGCCCGCCAAGGCAACCGGCGCGGCACGGGAATCAAGGCATTGCGATTCTCGAAAATAGTTCTTGAAATTCTATTCTTGATTGCATATCATCTCAACGAGTTTCGATAAGAAAGGATGCGCATGCGACCGTCTGTTGTGCTTGACATGAAGCGAAGCGCAGTGCGTGAAGCGGTAGGCCGCTTTCGCGCCGCGAACCCGCGCGTCTTCGGCTCGGTGCTGCATGGCACCGACCGGGATGGCAGCGACCTCGACCTGTTGGTCGATGCGCTGCCCGGTGCCACGTTGTTGGACTTGGGCGATTTGGAAGAAGAACTGAAATCGCTGCTCGGCGTTGACGTCGATCTGCTGACTCCCGGCGACCTGCCGCCGAAGTTCCGGGCCAAGGTGCTCGCGGAGGCGCAACCGATATGAGCGAGAACCGCCTGCCCGATTACCTCGACCACATTCAGCAGGCCGCAACCGATGCGCGCAGCTTCGTGGAAGGGATGGCCAAGGACGACTTCTTGGCCGACAAGCGCACCCAGCAGGCCGTCATCATGAGCCTGATCGTCATCGGCGAGGCGGCCACAAAGGTGATGGATGGCTACGTCGAGTTCACCCAGGCGCATGCCGACGTGCCGTGGCGCAGCATGCGCAATATGCGTAATCGCATGGCTCACGGCTATTTCGACATCAACCTCGATGTGGTGTGGGAGACGGTACAGGAATGGCTGCCGGCGTTGCTCCAGCAATTGCCCGCCGTGCGTCAGGATGCCGACGATGAAGACCGTAACGACAACTGTGAAAGAGGGATCTCCGATGACTGTTGAATCGAGAATATTTTCTGTAGCCGAGTATGTTCAGCCGTCCGAAGGCGAGCCTATTCGTTCCGTTGTGCTTGAAACCCGAGACTCAATTATCGTGGTTTGGCATGTCCATCCCGGGCAGGAAATTGCGGCTCACATTCATCCTCACGGCCAAGACACGTGGACTGTTTTGTCGGGAATGGCTGATTACTTTCAGGGCAATGGGATTGTTCGTGCCCTCAGGGAAGGTGAGATAGCCGTGGCAAGACCGGGCCAAGTGCACGGGGCGCGAAATACAGGTACCGAGCCATTTGTGTTAGTCTCGGTTGTGGCATCAGCCAATGCCGGTTTCGTATTGGCTGAGCGATAGAGCCCAATCTCTGGAGTTGGTCCAATGAGCGGTCGGGGAGATAGGTAACAGACATGCAGCGGACACGGCTGCTAAACCAGGTCGCAAACCTCCTTGCGTCGCAGCGTGCCGCAAGCGACGCGATCAATCGAATGGGGTCGGCATGAGACTGAACACCATCCAGTTCCCGACCGCGTAGCCGCCTGTCCTGCCGATCAGGTCTTGACCATCGACGCCTGGGATCAGTCCTGAATGTTCTTGGAGACCACTACGTTATGAGCCGCAGCCGCCGCAAAACACCCATCGTCGGGCACACGACCTGCGGCAGCGAGCGCGAGGACAAGAAGCTCTGGCATCAGCGCTGGCGCACCCGTGAGCGCACGGCGCTGACCAGCGCGTCGCCCGAAGCCCTGAGCGCCCATCTGCCCCTGCTGGAAAACCAGGCCAGCAGCGTCTGGTCGATGGGCAAGGATGGCCGCTCCTACTGGCCCGTCAAGCGCCAGGCCGCCACGGCGGATCGCATCGCCAATCACAAGGGACGCAACCCGCAAGAACGCGCCTCCCTGAAAAAGCGCCTGCTGCGCAAGTGGATGAGCAAATGAAGCTCTCCTTCCATCAGCACATTGCGCTGTTCTGGATGATCGGTGCTCCGGGCGTCTTCGCGCCCGTGATCGAGAACGCCAAGCGGCCCGATGCCGGCGCCGTCATGGCGTGGGGTGTCGCGATCGTGGCGGTGATGATCCTCTTCACCCCTTTGCTGCTGCGCTGTCCACCATTCCGGCGCTGGTATGGCCGGACGGATGCGCTGTCGGAGCGGCAGCGCCAGGCGCTTGCCGAGCGCGGCCTGCGCCGCTACTACCAGACCGCTTTCGATGACGGCTACGTGCCCCGCGTGATGCCCTACGTGTGGCGCATCATCTGGACGGTCTGCGGGTTGATGGCTGTGACCGCCGTACTGCCTACCAACACCGGACGGCCAGCCTTCGATGCCTTGGTGGTCTTCTCGACCTGGTATCCGATAGGCGTGATGCTGCTGGTTTTCGCGTCGAGGCCCCTTGGCCGGTTGATTCGCCAAAGAGCACAGGAGCGGCGGAAATGAGCACGTCAACCATCGAGGCGCTGGCCAGCGCCTGGGCAAGGATTGCCGAGGAAGCGGAATTCCCCGCTGACTACGAGGGGACTGCCACACCACAAGCGCATCGGGCTAGCGAAGCTATTCAGGAGCAGATTCGGGAGCGCATCGTCGCCACCAACGACATGCGGCTGTTCAGCCTGCTGCACCTGCTGGGTCAGGCGTCGCTGCGCATGGAGCAAGCGCTGTGGCCGGAGGATTACGAGCGGATGACGCGCGAGGTTGAGGAAGCCCTGCGGCAAGCCACCGACGCCAACGCCAGATCGTACACCCACGAAGAAGTGATGCAGGCGATGCAGGAACGCATCGACCGGGCGCGAGACAAGCCATGTTGATTGGCTATGCGCGCGTCTCGACGCAGGATCAGAACCTGGAGCTGCAACGCGAAGCCTTGAGCAAGGCCGGATGTAAAAAGGTCTTCGAGGACAAGGTGAGTGGCACGCGGGCAGACCGGCCTGGCTTGGCCAAGACGCTCGAAATGCTGCGCGAAGGCGATACTTTGGTCGTCTGGAAGCTCGACCGGCTGGGCCGGTCGGTCAAGCAACTGGTCGATCTGGTCGGCGATCTGCACAAGCACGGTGTCCAGTTCAGGAGCCTCACCGACTCCATCGACACCGGCACACCATCCGGGCGGTTCTTCTTCCACGTCATGGCGAGCCTTGCCGAAATGGAGCGCGAGCTGACCGTCGAGCGCACCCGCGCCGGGCTGGAAGTCGCCAAGCAGCTCGGCCGCAAAGGCGGCCGCAAGCCGAAGATGACCGACAGCAAGATCGAGTCGGCCAAGAAGCTGCTGGCCAGCGGGGTGCCGCCCAAGGACGTGGCCAAGAACCTCGGCGTGTCCATTCCGACGCTGTACCGCTGGGTGCCAGCCTCCACGCACGCTTAGCGTGCTTTATTTTCCGTTTTCTGAGACGACCCCCTGTACCGGTATGCCCAGGCCATACCGTTAATGACCTGTACGGCATTGATATCTGTTAAATCGTACCAGACAGTGCCCAGCAGGCGATCGTAGCGATCCAGGTTATTACCTGCGATGTGAACAGCTTTGCCGGCAATCATAGCGGTCAATGCCTGTCGCGAACGCTGGCCAAATGGCTGCGCTTTTTCCGGGGCATCGATGCCGTTCAGTCTGATTCGTGTAAGTTCGTTGTTCGCCTGTAGCACTTCAATGGTGTCTCCATCAAGAATGCGAACAACATGCCCCCTGATGTCTGCATGACTGTAAAAGCTGAAAATTGTCAGTGTTGGGGTCAATTTGGATATCGAAAATTATTGTACGTTAAGGTCGTTTTTTGACCTTCCTACTTTAGCTGGCCGCAGCCGACGAAACTTACCGGAAGCCGGTATCCGGTTGCTTTTCCAGATATAATCGCCTGTAAGATTGATGTGTTCCCAGCCTAGCGGGGACAAATGCGATAGCAGTCGCTCGTTGATCTTCATCCCTTTACGCTTCAGGGCATCGACCGCTCTTTCCATATAGATGGTATTCCACAGCGAGATAGCTGCCGTCAGCAGCGTCAGTCCGCTGGCGCGGTAGCTCTGATTTTCCGGTTTACGATCCCTGATTTCACCCAGACGGTGCAGGAATACCGCGCGCGCCAGCGCGTTACGGGCTTCTCCTTTATTCAGTCCCGCCTGTACCCGCCGACGAAGTGCCGGATCGCGGAACCAGTCGAGCATAAACAGCGTTCGTTCAATACGGCCAATTTCCCTCAGTGCTTTGGCAAGTCCGTTTTGCTTGGGGTAGCTGGCAAGCTTTTTAAGCATCAGGGATGCCGTCACGGTTCCCTGCTTTATCGAGGTTGCCAGGCGCAGCACTTCACGCCAGTGAATTTCGATCTCTTTCAGATTCAGGCTGGTTGTTGATATCAGTGACTGAAGCGCCGGGTATTGGTCTGCTTTCCCTTTGATAAACAGCTTTTTGTCGTGGAGATCCCTGATTCGTGGACAGAACGCAAAGCCTAGCAGATGCATCAGGGCAAAGACATGATCGGTGAAACCAGCTGTATCGGTGTAATGCTCCCTGATTTCCAGGTCGCTTTCGTGATACAGCAAACCATCGAGAACATGGGTTGAATCCCTGACCCGACTTATTATGCAGGTGTAAAACGGGCTGTATTGATCCGAAATATGGGTATAAAACTGACGTCCAGGTTCTTGCCCATATTTCGGGTTAACCTGCCCTGCGTAGCGGCCTGAGCTGCCTGTTCTGAAATTCTGTCCATCTGATGATGACGTTGTTCCGTCACCCCAGAATGCCGCCAGTGGTCTTTTTCCCTGCGCATTTACCAGCTCAGCAAGCGCGGCTGAATAGGTTTCGTCGCGGGTATACCATGCCTGAATATCTTCGAGTGATGATTTGGTGCTCCCGGGGCAGGCTTCTGCCATTTTGGTCAGGCCAAGATTGATGCCATCCGCAAGAATGGTGGTGAGGAGCTGGCGGGTATCGGGACGGGTAATGTCATTTTTTATATGCGAAAAATGACGGGTAAACGTCGTCCAGCAGTTTACCTCGTCGAGAATTTCCGTGATTTTAGGTCGCGGTAGCATGCTGTAAACCAGTTCTGCCAGCGGTGAAACCTGTGCCGGAACGCAGTTATCCAGCGGAGAGACTTTTACGCCCTTGTCGGATATTTCCACATCGGGCAGTTCACCAAGGGCAGCCATGGCATTGACCTCTTCAAGTCTGGACTGAAGCAGAGTCATACGGCTGGCAATGTACTCATGATAATCAGCAGATACGGGCAGTGGCAGCGCCGGTGTGAGTTTGTCAAAGTCCTTTTCGGGAATGAGGTAATCATCAAAATTTTTGTAGCGGCGTGAGCCTTTAACCCAGATGTCCCCGGAGCGCAACGCTCCCTTAAGCTCGCTGAGCGCACAAAATTCATAATACTGCCGGTCAATACCCGCAGGTGTAATCACCACCTTGCGCCAGCTTTCAGGGACAAACTCAAGCGGCGCAGTCGCCGGAACTTTACGTGACTGCTTCCGGTACATATCCTTGATCACAACCAGCGCATCAGCCAGAGGTTGTGCTGCCGGGGTTGCGACTAACTGTAAAGCGGACAACATGCGCGGGGCATATTTCCGTAATGTGCTGTATTTCTCAGTAATAATATGCAGCGGGTCAAAATTATTTTTTCTGGCGAGATGGCGTGTTTCCTCCAGACTGGCGACAAATTCAGGCCACGGGAGTATGTTTTCTATTGCGAGCCATGGATCGCCACCGGAGTCGCGGGCATCAGACAGCGCCTGACCAACATCGATGTACTGCCTCAGTTTGGACTGGATCAGCTTTCCGGTCTGCTGAAGGCGCTCAGCCTGTGTTCTTTTGGCTTTGTTGAAAAGGCTGTTCAGCATTCGTTCATGCAGCTCAATCACTTCGTCTGTCAGTGTGGCTCTGGCTTCTTCCAGCACGCAGACCAGGATCGCATGACGGCGGGCTGCTGAAAATCGGGTCAAATCCCGGCTACTCATCTTTCGGCCTTCCCGCGCCAGTTTCAGCAACCGGTTCTGGTGAATGGTACGATCTATACCTTCAGGTAATGCCAGCGATTCAATGCTGCTGAGCCGATCAAGATGTTGCAGTACGTTCTTACCATTGATTTTACCCGGCGGTTGCAGAAGCCATGTCAGCCTGGAAGGCTGATTATCTGATGACTCAAGTAAACGATCCAGGGCATCCCGGTGCGCCGGAGTTAACGGGGCATTCAGGGTCTGAAATACGATTTTATCTCCGCCAGCCATGGCCTCCGCACAGGTCCGCTCCACGACATCAATCGCGGGAATTATCACGTTGTTCTGCCGGAGCCAGACCAGTAACTCTTCGGCCAGGAGAATACCTTTATCGGTGCGCGTCGCCATCGACAACAGGTGCGTAATACCGTCCTGCTGTATTTTGCCGGTGAACGCCTTTACGCCAAGATAGCGGTACAGTTCGGTTAAATGCTCACGCCGGGTCGTATCCCTGCCGGAAAGGTAAGCAGGCCAGAGATCCCCGGTAAGCTTTAGCCTGCTGGCGATATGCTTCAGCAGCGCATCAGAGGGTGGGATTTTTTTATCCGGAGCAAAGCCGACATTTTTCAGGTAGCAAAGAAGGACGGCAAAACCAAAACGGCTGGCAGGTTTACGGTGAGCACTGATAAGTGCCAGATCATGCTCACTGAAATAGGCCATTCGGGTCAGCGTTAACTCATCATCTGGCAATGCCAGTAATGATTCTCTTTCCGACAGAGAAAGAATCTGCCTCCTTGCCATATAGTTTCCCTCATAAATTATTCGGTTCGGTATTTTTAACAAGAATGCTTATCGCATAAGGGTACACCTTGACGCCACAACCAAAACGTGACGGCACACGATAAATGACATAACCTATATGCGATAGAATAAATGCAATAACCTAAATGCGATAACGCGGTGGGAAAATGTTCATCAGAGCTTATTTAAGGGCATCGACGGAAGACCAGTTCGCCGATCGGGCAAAAGAGATGCTGGAGCAGTTCGTCCAGGAACGGGGGCATAAAATCGCCAGCTACTACCGGGAAAATATCAGTGGCACAAAACTTGAGCGCCCGGAACTAGGGCGCTTACTGATGGACAGTCACCACAATGATATTTTATTGGTCGAGCAGATAGACCGTCTGACACGTCTCAGCAACAGCGACTGGATGACGCTAAAAAAACAGATAGAACAACATGAGCTGCGAATTGTCAGTCTTGATGTGCCCACATCATGGCAGGCACTGTCAGATAAGGACCCTTCGCAGGCCGACCCGATAACCCGCGCAGTAATAACCGCCATCAATAACATGCTTATCGATCTGATGGCCGCAATGTCACATAAGGACTGGCTGAGCCGCCGCCAGCGGCAAAAACAGGGAATCGAGCGGGCTCATACAATTGGAAAGTACCGGGGTAAGCAGGCCGATCAGGAACGGCATCAGAAAGTCCTGTACTACCGGCAGGTAAAGAAACTGAGTATCCGGGAAACGGCGGATGCTACAGGCTACAGTGCTTCACAGGTTTGCCGGATACAAGCGCTTCATAAAAATAATGAAACTGCCTGAAAGGCTGGAATAACGGTGTTTATTTGCAGTCATGGCCTAATAGTTAGCGCCCTGTAACAACTTTTGTGATTAGCAGCCTGACGCATCATCTATGTAAGGAAAGTCCGCTGTGTGCCAGAAGCGGACTTTTTAAAAATATTGCGTGCCCAACAATTGGGCGCAGGTCACATCAAGTACCCTCAGAATTATAGAGAATACCTGAAATTTTTGTAGAGCGAGGTTTGTTACCCTGCCCGACCAGCGACATGTGGTTAGTTTAGTGATCAGAAATGTCGAGCGTTTGGTCGTTCATTGACGCGGGATCTTCCAACGGTTCCACATGAGTGGTGATATGGATAAAAGGCAGTGCGGTGCGGATATCATTCTCTATACGCTCGGCCCAGTCGTGCCCATATTGAACAGTCCATCGCCCAGGAACTAGGATGTGCATTGTCATAAACGCCCGCCCGCCAGCCTGGCGTGTACGTAGTGCATGGAAATCAAGCCCCTGTTCACGATATCCTGCCAGCAGTGACTCGATTTTTTTGAGTTCTTCCGTGGGTAGCGATACGTCCATCAGACCTGCAGCTGAACGACTCATAAGCTGATAACCAGTCCAAACGATGTTGGCTGCGACCAGCAATGCAACGATCGGATCGACCCAAAACCAGCCGGTCAGATAAACCAGTCCGACACCAAAAATGACACCGACCGACGTCCAGACATCGGTCAGCAGGTGATGAGCATCTGCCTCAAGAGTGATAGAGTTGTGCTGCCTGCCAGCCCTTAACAAAATGCGAGCCGTCACAAAATTAAGGATTGATGCGACTGTTGAAACCAGTAATCCGAGACCAATCTCCTCAAGCGGCTGTGGAGTTAACATCCGCTCAACTGCGGTATAGGCGATACTGGCTGCCGCCAATAGGATCAGAAATCCTTCGAAAGCACTCGAGAAATATTCGGCTTTGCCGTGCCCATATGCATGGTTCTCATCGGCCGGAAGCGCAGCCAAGGTCAGCATCCAGAGCGCCATTAGGGCTCCTGCGAGGTTAACTACGGATTCGATGGCATCAGATAGCAGACCGACCGAACCGGTCATTTTCCACGCCACACCTTTGAGTCCGATAGTGGCAATAGCCGTGGCAATGGAAAGCCAAGCGTAGTGCGTCAGCGGATGAGGTAACCCTTTTGTTTTAGTCATTATTAACTTCCTAAAATAGGACGACTAACTCACATTTCTATCCATGATAGATAATTAAACAATCATTTCGCCATGAATATTTTTTCGTTTTTATTAAATTTAATTAAAAAGTCTCTGCAAGTGCTGTTTCATCTTCTAGTAAACTAAATTTTATTTTTAGGGTTTTCTTCAACTTGAAGTAATATTATCTCACAACAGATTAGTCACTTAGGTTAACTGAGCGGCTTTTATATTTTTCAATTAAAATATGCAAAACTCCCATTGCACCATGTGCATAAAAATAGACCTCAATGAAAGTAGTAAAGAACTTATGCCAGTGGATTACTGTTTCAGCCAGATTTGACTGCATGGTATTCAACAAGAACCATAGGCCACCTGAAAGTGCTACAATTAGCAATGCTAGAACTCCAAATCCTTGGATTGTACTGGCAATACCTCCCGAATGTGCATCGGGCAGTCGGAAACTAGTCAACGTTTTTATATCTTGCTTAATACCACTAAAGTCAAGCCCTACCCATGAAAAATAATAAGTAAAACCTCTTTGAGTAAGCATCCAACTTAACATAATAAAACCACAAATAATCAGTCCTAACCCTGAAATAATGTGCATCCAGGTTATAACTCCTTCAAGACTATGTTCACCAATTGCTTCGGTCTCTGTCAGATTAGAGTTAATAATTTGTGATAATATTAGAAATGCCACAATGATGTGAAGAATACGAAAAAAAGGAGCGTAATCATGGGGTAATAGATTCCAGAGTCGCAATTTCATTAATGAGTCCTTAGTAAATTTATCGATGATCTTAATCATACAAAAGAATTATTAGGATAACCTTAATTCTTAAAATTGCAGCAGGCATTAGTTCACCTCTGATATGGCCACTTGCGAAATGGGAATGGTAACTGTTATTACTATGTGTTTACTTGCTGTTCTTGTTACGCAGCCCCTTAAACACATTACTTTCAAATATGATTTCCTGCTGGGTTTAAATATGTGTCTTTCTATAGTGCGGCAACCTATTTTTACACCAACTCATGAATTAAATAAGAATCATAAATTAAATGAGAGGTTTAATTCTCTTGCTTAACGCGATGATATTAAATGGAAATTTTAATTTTTGTAATTTATTAAACAGTTAGAATGAGACATGGTAAATACGATCTTCCTTTAGATAATTCTGATAGCACTTTTTCTACTGGGCAGTCTGCAATGTCCGCTTCTCGCTCAAAGCTGCCTGTCAAAGTGGTCAAGCTCTACCACAGCTCAGAGGTACAAAAAATCACCTTAACGTACAATAATTTTCGATATCCAAACTGACCCCGTGTTGTGGCGCAACACAGTTGCGTAATGGTGATCAGGCACCGGCCTGCCGGTCTACTGCTGCTTTCTTTATGCTGCATTTCTTGTCACTCTTTCGTCCTGCATCTGCAGAATTTTTACGGCATGACTGATGTTCAGCCCGGTCATATTGGTGTTCAGTTCCTTCATCATCGCTGCGCTGGCCAACACGACGTTGTTGTCGAGACATCCCTGATATGCTTTTGAGGTCACTATCGTCAGTTGCTCACGCGAGGTCAGCTCATTGCGGCCTGAGCATAGATCGGGGTTTGAGGTCCAATGATGTAAAAAACCACGATAAGAAGATAACCTGCTGTTTTTATTTAAAAAAAGCAGAAACCTTTCTGTTGTTAATGTTTTTTAACTTTTCTCCTTGAAAAATAAAGGATTGCCCCACTATCATGGTCGAATAAATAACTAATTTGTGCGGATTTAGGAGGCCGCTTGGAAAGGCACTGTTGCAAATAGTCGGTGGTGATAAACTTATCATCCCCTTTTGCTGATGGAGCTGCACATGAACCCATTCAAAGGCCGGCATTTTCAGCGTGACATCATTCTGTGGGCCGTACGCTGGTACTGCAAATACGGCATCAGTTACCGTGAGCTGCAGGAGATGCTGGCTGAACGCGGAGTGAATGTCGATCACTCCACGATTTACCGCTGGGTTCAGCGTTATGCGCCTGAAATGGAAAAACGGCTGCGCTGGTACTGGCGTAACCCTTCCGATCTTTGCCCGTGGCACATGGATGAAACCTACGTGAAGGTCAATGGCCGCTGGGCGTATCTGTACCGGGCCGTCGACAGCCGGGGCCGCACTGTCGATTTTTATCTCTCCTCCCGTCGTAACAGCAAAGCTGCATACCGGTTTCTGGGTAAAATCCTCAACAACGTGAAGAAGTGGCAGATCCCGCGATTCATCAACACGGATAAAGCGCCCGCCTATGGTCGCGCGCTTGCTCTGCTCAAACGCGAAGGCCGGTGCCCGTCTGACGTTGAACACCGACAGATTAAGTACCGGAACAACGTGATTGAATGCGATCATGGCAAACTGAAACGGATAATCGGCGCCACGCTGGGATTTAAATCCATGAAGACGGCTTACGCCACCATCAAAGGTATTGAGGTGATGCGTGCACTACGCAAAGGCCAGGCCTCAGCATTTTATTATGGTGATCCCCTGGGCGAAATGCGCCTGGTAAGCAGAGTTTTTGAAATGTAAGGCCTTTGAATAAGACAAAAGGCTGCCTCATCGCTAACTTTGCAACAGTGCCCCCTTACGGACAGACTTCACGGCCTCGACAGTGGAGCAGACGATTACCTAATTAAACCGTTCGAGTTCAGCGAACTGCTCGCGCGGATACGCGCTGTTTTGCGACGACATAACGGCAACAGTGATCGATTGCTGAGTAACGGTGTGCTCAGCCTGAACCCGGTCAGTCACGAAGTGTGTTTGTTGGCCAGCGGAGAGAACTTTTTACTTTCGAAGCGCGAGTATGCTCTTCTGGAAGCACTCATGCAGCGCCCCGGCGGTATTCTCTCTCGCAGCGATCTTGAAGACCGTATTTATGGCTGGGGGGATGAGATTGAAAGTAACGCTGTTGAGTATTTCATCCACGCTCTACGTAAAAAGCTCGGCCGGAATGCCATCAAAAATGTCAGGGGGGTCGGATGGCTGGTTTCCAAAAGCGAGTGAAAAACTCTCTGAAGCTACAGCTCTCGGTAGCCCTGAGCGTCGCCATTTTATTTACCGCAGTTATTTCCTGTGGTCTTACCTTCTATTTTGCACTCGACGAAGCCCATGAACTACAGGATGGCACCCTGACCCAAATCGCCAGTGTGATATATGACAACCCTGACTCGCAGACTCTTGTTAAGCAACTGGATGGTGATAATGATTCCCGAGTGGTGGTGGAATTCATATCGGAAAACGGTAATTCCCTGCAGGCCCGCGACCCCACTTTTCAGCTGGAAACGCCCATGCATGAAGGTTTTCAGAACGTAATTTCCGGCGGAGAATCGTATCGTGTATTGGTGCATCGACTTTCACCCACCCAATTGGTCGCCATTGGTCAGCAGCTTGACGTACGCGACGAAATCTCATTTGAAAGCGCACTGCGCACGTTGATCCCGCTCAGTCTGCTGTTGCCGATACTGTTGCTGGTTGCGACTGATCTGATCCGGAAAGCCTTTCGCCCCGTTTCACTCCTTGCCGATGAGGTGCATCAGCGAGATGAACGCAATTTGACGCCGTTCCCTGAAGATGCCATTCCTGATGAAATTCGTCCATTTGTGGGTGGTATCAATAAATTGTTGCACAAAGTTAACGATGCCATGCAGACACAGTCACGTTTTATCGCCGATGCGGCCCATGAGTTACGTACCCCGCTAACGGCATTGTCGCTACAGGCGGAGCGGCTGTCGGCGAGCGAAATGTCGCCCGAAGCGCAATTCCGGCTGAACAGCCTGCAACAAGGGTTAAGCCGAACCAAAAACTTGTTAGAACAGCTGCTTCTGCTTGCCCGCGAACAGCAAAATACGCGGCAAGGAAATAATCAGCCTCTGCTCATTACACAGTTATTCAGGGAGGTGATTGAATCCCTGCATCCACTTGCTCTGGAAAAAAGTATTGATATTGGCGTACTGGAAACTGCCAGTGCGAGTCAGCTGGTTTACACCGATAAATACACACTCACTATTATCGTGAAAAATCTGGTAGAAAACGCAATCCGCTATATACCGGAACACGGACAAATTGATCTCAGCGTGATGGTATCGCAGCACGAAGCGATCATTAAAGTTGAAGATAACGGTCCCGGTATTGCCGCAGAAGAAAGGATGCGCGTGTTCGATGCATTTTATCGCCCTGAAGGCGTGACCCAACCCGGCTCTGGGTTGGGCTTAGCGATAGTCAAAGCATGCGTCACGCGGCTGGGTGGGAAAGTTACTTTAGCCCCTGCCAGCCAGTTTACCTCAGGCGTACTGGTCAGCATTGTCCTGCCACTGCAATCTGCGCGATAAAATGTAGATGAAAATTGTACTCTTACTGGAGATACTTTGCGTTCTGCTGGTGTTTTGCCTGCATCCCGACCTCGGTAAGGATATTGCCTGTTATTTGCATAAGATGATTTTCTACTCTTGCCACAGGTTTACGAGTAGGTGATTTGGGAGGAAGCGTCTTAGCCTTTGAAGTTGGCGCGAAGGAGAGAATGGCACTCCGTGCAACGCATTAATTACCGCGGATATCCGCCATCACCTACTTGCGCCTGTGTGTACCATTTCATCAGCTCTGCAGTTCCCGGCTCGTTTTCGGCGGGGGCCCATGGGGCGGCATCTTGATCAGCAACAGGCTGGTACCTACCGTGTTTTACCTCAAAAATAACGCCGCCTTCATCCAGTGACAATACGGTATGCCAGGTGCCTGCATCCATCTCCAGCACTTTACAGTCCTCACCTAACACGACGCGCTGGGTCAGGTTACCCAGGTCATCAAAGTTCAATACCAAAAAGCGACCGGTAAGGGATGTCAGCAGTTCAAAAGTATGCGGGTGGCGATGAGGGCGAACATAAGTTCCCGGTTCCATAGCAATAGCCAGACGCTGCACCGGGTCGCTCAATTCAGGGTGGAAATTATGATGGGCACGTAAGCGGGGGGAATTTGCGGCTTGTGCGCTTTGCTTGCGTAGGTCGTTGAAAGTAAGTTGTTTCATATTATAAGCCTTATTGCATTCTTGCAGCTTACGGCAACCAGGTTGCCGTAAGGCTTTTTGTTATACTAACAATCGATTAGCCACGGCATTCGCGGAACAAATCGCGGTCAGGATTATAGACGCTGGTGCTTACGTCCCACAGCCCCAAAATCGATGAGAACAGGTTGTCGTGGGAATATGATTTTTTCGCCGCATTATTTTCAAGGCAAGACATGTTGATGTGTTTCCCGGCGATAAAGCCCGGTGACATCCAGACCTGCATCGGAATATGCGTCTGCTGATCCGGTGCCAGTTTGTACGGCGTGCCGTGCAGATATAGCCCGCTTTCGCCCAATGATTCACCATGATCGGACACATAAAGCAGCACGGTGTTGTACTGATCGCTGTAATTTTTTAGCTTTTCAATCATCTCAGCTAATACATAGTCTGTATAACGAAGGGTGTTGTCGTAGGTGTTGACCAATTGTTCCTGAGTACAGTTTTCGATATCGCTACGTGCACATTCGGGCATGAAGTGGCGATGCTCAGCCGGATAACGCAGGTAATAAGTCGGTCCATGGCTGCCAATGATATGGAAGGCGACAAGCTTATCACCTGGCATTTTGGCGATTTCATCATCAAGGTTTTCCAGCATCACCTCGTCATGGCACGTTTTGCCATCGCACAGTTTCGGGTTATCACTAGGCTTAATTTCGACAGTCGGGATGCGGCTACATACGCCTTTACAACCGCCATCGTTCTCTTTCCATAACAGCGAGACACCGGTTTTCTGCACGATGTCGAGGAAATTTTCACTGTTAGATGCTTTTTTACTGTCGTACTCGGTGCGATTCATATTCGAGAACATGCACGGAACGGATATTGCGGTAGCGGTACCGCAGGAATGCATATTTTTAAACGAAATAACGCCGCCGGATTTGCTGGTAAAGGCATTGGTATCACGCGAATAACCGTTCATCGAGAAATTCTGGCTGCGTGCCGTTTCGCCAATCACCAGGAACATCAGCGTGGGTTTTTCGTGAGCGACGACGCGTTTAGCATCATTCCCCAGCGTCTGGAAAGGCACTTTAGTCGTAAAGTACGTATCCTTAACATACTGGAAAGTGCTGTAAGCGTAGTTCGCCGGGATGATCTCTTTATTCAATGTCGAGTTATTGCGGCCGACAGAGGCATAATCCTGATAATAAAGTGCGGCAACACCTGCAATCAAACTCAACGATGCCAGCACGGAGAGCAAACGGTAAGCAATGCCTTTATACCATTTTTCAGGATATTGAATTTTTATTGAAAAAAGGAGGATGGCAGGAAGGATACCGGTAAAGACGAACCATATAATAATTGAGCCATTAAGATAGGAATGCGCTTCCTGGGGGTTAGTTTCAATAATGTTTTGAATCATCGTTTGATCAAACATTACTTTATATTTTAGTGTCGAATAACTGACCAGTGAGCCAGTGATAAACAGTAAAGCAAAGAAAGGTTTCAGCAGAAAACGAACTGAGAAAGGCATAAAAACAACGTTAAGCGCCGCAACCAGAACAAAGGGAATAGAAATGACAAAACCAATTTTGACATGCTCTAAATGCGACAAAATCTCGTAAAAATGCAGCAATATTGGCCAGTTAAGTAAAAACGCAAAGATCATTGCCAGAAGTAAAACCAGCGGAATAACTTTCACCCTGAAAAGTACAGGCATTAACACCTCCGGAAAATAGTAAACCAGTAAAAACATTGATGATAATTACAACAATTCAATCTAATATTATGATTGCCTTATTCGCTGCAAAGCAGAGATTATCATTCTGAAATCTTAGGTTAACCTTAACGACTCTAAGGTGATGCTGCCAACTTACTGATTTAGTGTATGATGGTGTTTTTGAGGTGCTCCAGTGGCTTCTGTTTCTATCAACTGTCCCTCCTGTTCAGCTACTGACGGGGTGGTGCGTAACGGCAAAAGCACTGCCGGACATCAGCGCTATCTCTGCTCTCACTGCCGTAAAACATGGCAACTGCAGTTCACTTACACCGCTTCTCAACCCGGTACGCACCAGAAAATCATTGATATGGCCATGAATGGCGTTGGATGCCGGGCAACCGCCCGCATTATGGGCGTTGGCCTCAACACGATTTTCCGCCATTTAAAAAACTCAGGCCGCAGTCGGTAACCTCGCGCATACAGCCGGGCAGTGACGTCATCGTCTGCGCGGAAATGGACGAACAGTGGGGCTATGTCGGGGCTAAATCGCGCCAGCGCTGGCTGTTTTACGCGTATGACAGGCTCCGGAAGACGGTTGTTGCGCACGTATTCGGTGAACGCACTATGGCGACGCTGGGGCGTCTTATGAGCCTGCTGTCACCCTTTGACGTGGTGATATGGATGACGGATGGCTGGCCGCTGTATGAATCCCGCCTGAAGGGAAAGCTGCACGTAATCAGCAAGCGATATACGCAGCGAATTGAGCGGCATAACCTGAATCTGAGGCAGCACCTGGCACGGCTGGGACGGAAGTCGCTGTCGTTCTCAAAATCGGTGGAGCTGCATGACAAAGTCATCGGGCATTATCTGAACATAAAACACTATCAATAAGTTGGAGTCATTACCTGCCGATCGTATCCGGGCTGCGTACGGGCATGTCCTGCAGCTGCGTCGGCTGCTACCGGTGATGGCAACTCTGAGCGCTATTGGTATCGAGATGGAACGCCGGGGAGAATTCAGCGTCATGACAGGGGACGACTACTCCCGGAAGGCGCTGGAATATCTTATGGCGAAATACCTACCGAAAAACGGTGACGCTGCATGATGCCGTCTGTTATCTCCCAGGGAGTTTCGTTTTCCGCTGCGCAGCTGCCGGTGGCCATTGACTACCCTGCCGCGCTGGCCCTGCGCCAGATGGCTCTTGTTCAAGACGATCTGCCGAAATATCTACTGGCCCCGGAAGTCAGCGCCCTTCTCCACTACGTGCCCGATCTGCACCGTAAAATGTTGCTTGCGACGATGTGGAACACCGGCGCCCGCATCAATGAAGCACTGGCGCTGACAAGGGGGGATTTTTCCCTGGCCCCACCATATCCGTTCGTGCAGCTGGCCACCCTCAAGCAGCGTGCGGAAAAAGCGGCCCGGACCGCCGGACGGACTCCCGCCGGCAGTCAGCCCCATCGCCTGGTGCCGCTGTCGGACAACCAGTACGTCACCCAGCTGGAGATGATGATCGCCACGCTGAAAATTCCGCTGGAGCGGCGCAACAAGCGCACCGGCAGAACGGAAAAGGCTCGCATCTGGGAGATCACTGACCGGACGGTCAGAACGTGGATAAGCGAAGCGGTTGACGCCGCGGCTGCCGACGGCGTGACGTTCTCGGTGCCGGTGACACCGCACACGTTCCGACACTCCTATGCCATGCACATGCTATACGCAGGCATTCCGCTGAAGGTACTGCAGAGTCTTATGGGCCACAAGTCGATTAGTTCAACTGAAGTTTATACGAAGGTTTTTGCACTTGATGTAGCAGCACGGCACAGGATCCAATTTCAGATGCCTGAAAATGACGCGGTGGCTATGCTCAAAGGAAGCGTTTATGGGGCTAGATGATTTACTTCTGATCGCTTGGTTGAGAACTTTTATTGGCAACTATTTACTGGCTGAGCGGCCTCAATGAGTTTAGGAATGCAAAAAAAGGCAGGGGGCCTGCCTTTCAAGTTACTATACCTCTTGAGCAGTCGAAGTCGGGACTGAGGTGATTTATTCCTTACCACCGGCGGCGTCTGACTTAATCTGTGCATGAGCAGCTTCCAAGGCACTATTCTTCAGGAAAGTCTGCGGGGTTTCGTTAGCCATGTTAGCCCCTTTTTGGACCAGTTCAGTCTGATTCACGCCGAAACCGATTTTATACACGTGCCCAGGGATCGTTTTTTCGAACTTTTTCTTACTCATTTTTTCCCGCTCTCAATGATGTCTTTAGCGCGTTCTACAGCGTTAGTTTTTACGTACTTGTTGACCGACACCGGATCTTTAGTAAAACGGCTGGTTATCTCACGCCCTTTATCAATGATTTCGGCTTCTTCTTTTGTAAACGAAACGTGCTGCGTCCGTTCCATTTTAAACTGGTCTGGCATTGTATTTATCCTGGTGGTGATGGGGTGTTCTATGTTGGGGCAAGTTTTAGAAATTCAAGGTTACTGTCGCGAATTGTTATGATGTCTCGATAACTCTCTCATGTCTGAGCATATCTCCTTAAGATGAATTGCGGTAACTACTCAAGACATTAAAAATCTAGCTGCAATCTTGCAGCTTTATTTATTGCAATCTAGCTGCAAGCTGCTAGATTGATGCTCAGATATCAACCTCTATTGGGGAGGTTGCACATTAATATTGCAGCAATCTTGCAGCAATAATGGAGGGCGTGATGGCTTGGACCGTCGGATTCATATCTCAGAAAGGCGGGGTTGGTAAGAGCACAAAATCAAGGGCATTGGCTCGCGAAGCTACCTCCTGTGGTATTAAAACTAAACTCGCTGATCTCGATCTTGAACAGGGTACGAGTTCTGATTGGCATCGTCGTCGCCTGGCGGCTGGCTTGCCTCCCGCAGCCTCTGTTGAGGTATTTGCAACGGCAAAGCAAGCTATAGAATCTGCGGGCGATGCAGATCTTCTGATACTTGATGGTCCTGCGCGTGCAAGTAAGGGAACTTTAGAAATAGCTAAGGTGGCCGATCTTGTCGTTCAACCGACCGGTGCTTCACTCGATGACTTAATCCCTGCCATTAAGGTATTTAACGCACTCGTTAAAGATGGTATCCCACGCTCCAGATTGGTCTTTTCATTAAGCAGGGTTGGGACTGAGGCTGAGGAAGCTGATGCTCGTGCATATATTAGTGAAGCTGGCTATGAAACACTCGCTGGCTGTTTATTTGAGAAACCTGCTTACAGAAAGGCAATGAATTCTGGTTTAGCTGTGACTGAAACGCGCTACAAGGGCCTGAACGAAAGAGCTGATGAGCTTATCCAGGCTCTGATTGATAAGATTGGAGAAGAGTAATGGCTGATGCATCGAAACTAAAAAAGAGACCGCGTAATAGTCTGGGCGTTCCCCCCGGGCCGGACGAGGTTGCTACCAGCCTGAACTCACCAGAAATAGCTCCTGCAGCAGAAGCGGCTGAAGTTGTACCCGAGTCGATAGCTAAGGAACAAGCCATCCCAGCGACGTCCATGCCTTCTGGACATCATGAACTGGTTTCGCCAGCTGCTTCGCAGGAAAGCAATGCTGTTCCGTATGTCAGACGTGACGGTCGTTCTGCAAGAAAAACACACCGAATAATTGCCTTTGCGACCCGGGTTACTCCTGAATTCGATAATGAGGTCCGGGACATTGCAGATCGCGAAGGTATCAAACTTGTAGAAGTTTTAGAAAACGCACTGGCTGCTTACAAGCAGCAAAAAGGGTACTAAACCAGATAGCAGCATGATTGCTGCTATCTTTTTTAATGCTTAATCTTGCTGCAATCTTGCGGCTATCAAATTGCAATCACTCAGCTAGATTGCAGCAAGCTAAAAGCAATCAATCTGCTAGATTGCTGAAAGAAAAATTAGTATGATACTCAAAGTGAGTATTAGTTAACGCAACCTAAAGACTCAAATTGAGTTTTAAGTAGTATTTCAGAGCCTTTGGGCGTGACAATTCAAAATCGTTTAGGTGAAAGTACTCAAAATGAGTATCAATGGAGATGGTATGAATATTTTTTGTGATGATGGCTCTACCACAGTTAAGCTCGCGTGGTTCTGTGAGAAAGGTAAATTATCTACTTCCTTATCTGCCAACTCATTCCGTCAGGGGTGGAAAGTTGAAGGGATGGGTATGCGCCAAACCTACAATTATGAGCTGGAAGGAAAAAAGTATACCTACGACGAAGTTAGCAACGAATCTATCTTGACGACTCATATTGAGTATCAGTACACCGACGTGAACGTCCTTGCAGTTCACCATGCTCTCCTGAACAGTGGATTGAAGCCCCAACCGGTCTCTTTAACGGTGACATTACCCATCAGCGAATTCTACAACAAAGAATGTCAGAAGAATGAGCTCAATATTCAACGTAAAATTGACAACCTGATGCGCCCGGTAAAGCTGAACAAAGGTGAGGTGTTTACCATCGAGCATGTTGAAGTCATGCCAGAATCACTGCCTGCTGTATTTGCTCGCCTGGTTAGAGATAAGGTAGGGCAGTACGAAAAATCTCTTGTGATTGACCTTGGCGGCACGACTCTCGATGTCGGTGTTATTGTTGGCCAGTTCGATTCGGTGAGCGCGATTCACGGAAACTCACAAATTGGCGTATCTATGGTTACGAGCGCTGCGCTCACAGCATTGAAAATGGCATCAAGCGATACCAGCTCCATGGTGGCCGATGAACTGATTAAACAGCGTAAGGACCCCAACTTTGTTCGCCAGGTTGTGAATGATGAAAGCAAAACTGCACTGGTGCTGGAAACTATAGAAAGCGCGATCACAAATTTAGGTGCCCGCGTTGTCGATGATCTGGCCGAATTCCGTCACGTGAACCGGGTTTACATTGTGGGTGGAGGTGCCCCGCTGATCGAGGATGCTATTAAAGCAGCATGGCATCACCTGGGTTCCAAAGTTGTGATGTTGGACTCCCCTCAAACGGCACTTGTAGAAGCAATCGCCGCATTTAAAGGGGAGTAATGCTGTGAGCGAAGAACGGAAGAAGTTTACTGTTTATCTTCATCCGGAGCAGGTAGCAGACAACTTGTCATTAAACATTATCGAGTCTGTCCCCCGGAACGAAAGGGGAGAACTGTATCGAAGGGCGCTTATCTCCGGGTTAGCCCTTCATCAGCTTGATTCGCGGCTTCCGGGTTTACTCACGGTATTGCTGCACCACGACTTTACAGCGGATCAGCTGGTAGGGTTGCTCAGCCAGACTACGGGATGGAAACCGTCACAGGCCAATATTCGAGACATACTGACAGAACTGGGGGCGGGGCAGTTAGCCCCGGCACCCCAGCCTGAAGCCGTTGAGGATGATGAGCAACGGCGCCTGGACGAGGCTCGGGAGAAAATGAAAAACTTTATGTGATACTCAAATTGAGGCGCAGGGGATATCGGACCACCTGGTCGTGTATGCCGGAGAAAGCATCTCTCTTTTCATTTGCCATTCGGGCGCAATTCCACGGCCTGCAAACCATATCTTCCCGAGTCCTGAGTGGTTGATGCCATCCAGGACTTTCATCAACTCCTCACTCCGTTCCCGCGGTTGAATGTCATCGAATAGATTCAACTGCGATACTCCGGTAGGGGTGAAGTCATTCAGCATGACTCCTGCTTTTGCATAGCGATATCCATCAACCCATATCCGATCAAGTGCTGATATGGCTGTCGCGATAATATCCCGGGTGTCATGCGTCGGTATGTGAATCTTCTCGCTGGCCACGTTACCGTAATAGGGTGTCGCCGAGAAGGGTGATGTCTTGATAAAGACCGCTATCTGCCGGCAGAACTGGCGTTCGCCCCTTAATTTTTCAGCAGCACGCTCAGCATGCTGACAAACAGCCTGTCGCATAGCCTCATAAGTCGTTACACGTTCACCAAATGAGCGACTGCACACAATCTGTTGCTTTGCCGGAGGGGCGTCTTCAAGGGCAATACAGGACTCGCCATTAAGCTCCCTGACTGTGCGCTCGAGCACGACGCTGAAATTCCGCCTGATGAAAGCCGGATTTGCCTGCGCCAGTTGCAGAGCTGTCGTGATCCCCATTGTGTTCAGCTTTTTGGCTATCCGGCTACCAACACCCCAGACTTCTCCAACCGGTTGCAACGATAATAGCTTTTCTGTCCTACGGGGATTATCGCGGGTTAAGGCTAGTACGCCACCGAATTGTGGCCACTCTTTGGAGGCCCATTGTGCTGATTTTGCTAGGGTTTTACTCATTCCGGCCCCGACGCCGATCGTTAATCCCGTCCCTCGATATACGTGTTCTCTGAGTTGCCGTCCGTAGTCTTCATAACCAATACAACTTCCAAGTCCTTCTAACGAAAGAAAAACCTCATCGATTGAATATCTTTCAGCTCGTATGGCCATTTCTTCTATGAGAGACAATGTTCTGTTTGATAGACTCGCATAAAGCTCATAATTGCTTGAAAATATGTATATTTTTTCCGGAAAATGCATGTTTTTTAGCTGGAACCACGGAATCCCCATTTTTATGCCATACTTTTTAGCTGAGGCATTGCGTGCAATTATATTTCCGTCGTTGTTACTGAGAACGCAGATAGGCTTGCCACGTAAGTCTGGCCTGAATACAGCCTCACAGGAGGCGTAGAAACTGTTTACATCGGCTAGAGCAAACATCAGTCAATATTCCGTGTTTTGTGCACAAAGGCAGTTACTACGCCGAATATCTGGAGGTACTCAGGATCTGGCCATAGGGTAGGGTAGGTAGGGTTCATTGCCTGCAGCCCAGGTCGCGGTTTTAGTAGTAGCCTTTTAACCGTAAATTCTCCCTCAACTTCAGCAATGACTATGTCGCCGTGGCGCGCCTGTTCGGCTTTATCCACGATCAATAGATCTCCAGAGTGCAGCCCGATATCTGTCATAGAGTTACCGATGGCCCGCACAAAATATGTCGAGCTGGGCCGGGAAATACAGTATTGATTGAGATCGAGTTCTGCTTCGACGTAATCTTGCGCCGCCGACGGAAATCCGGCCGCGCAACGGTCACTATAAAGGGGAATTACTGTGAAATCCGGGTCGCTTGCTGCACGCATTAAATCAAACATAGTTACCTCCACACTGTTTTTATATACAGTATTATTGACTTATTGAGCGCACTTTCAAGTTTTGATTTACAGCTTAGCTCTGCTGCTTATCGCCAAAACCACCATTTGTCTCCCAGACTCCGTGTGCTGGTTATCTCCTGCCATCGCTTAAAAGGTCGCAGCGTGCCGGCAAAATTCAAGCCACCCGCTGCGGCACCCGTTCGCACTCCTTCCCCCTGGTCAGTCGCTTGCGCTGCGGCTTAGCATCCGGGGCATGACTTTTACCTCATGGCACGTTGCCTCCCTTCGCTCATGGCGGGAGATAACGACCAACCTTCGAAAGGAGGACGGCAAAAGAAATTTTTTGAGAAAGGTAAAAAGGAGAAAGCAATGGATCTATACACACTTCTGACGGCAACCCGTGGACTCCAGATTCTGCAAAAAAATAGCTGGCCAGCCCTGGCACTGAATATTGCAGAGAATGGCTGTCAAATGACGATGACCGGCAAAATTAGCCCTGAAGGGCTCGTCAGTTTGTTACCGCAGCTGGCAGAACGCGGGCATCTTGCAAAAGGTGCTGTAACTGGTCTGGAACTGTTGTGTGGTAAAAATGCTGTGGAGGCCACGATCTGGGCCCAGGCAAGCGGTCGCACTGTTAACGTTGATGTGAGTTTGAATGGGGTCCCTCAGGAACAGACTTTGTGCCAGGATTATCTGAAATTGGCCCTTCAGGATGATCTGTGGGTCCTCTGCAGTGACCTGTGGAGGGACGCTGAGAAAATTCTTCTGCATACCGGCGCCCGCTACGATGGAGCTCATATCTTTGAACGTGAAAGCCAGAATTTTATTGTTGCAGCCGAAGCGCTGTCAGAACTTCCTCCGACGGTAAAGCCCGGTGAGATGCTGCTGCAGGCATGGCTGGCTGAAATCCTGCAACACGGCTCTGAGGTGCTGGCGATCTGCCTCGTTGTATATCGCGATTATGGAATGCTCCGGATAAGTGAATTTTGTATGCCTGAGGTTTGCGTTATCCGTCCTAACTCCCTCGTTAGGCACTGGCTAAATCGTGAGCATGTATCCACTTTGACAGGGATTGCGCGCCGAAATATCGCGATTGAGCGTGAAATCACCTCAAGCTTTGAAAAGGCTAAATTATTATCAGACGCTTAGTCGCGCAGAATACATAAAAATCATGTTATACCCACTGGCCAGCTTATGCTGGCCGATTTGATTTTACTCAGTAAAGAACTCGTAAACTCCATTGTCCTTGCCGCGCCAGCGCGGCGGAGAACTATAGCGTGCCTTCTCTTTATCCTGAACGCATCTAATCCAAAGGTTATCCTTATCGCTATACTCTGCTGTGCGGTATTTTCAACGCACAACATATCTTCTAGAGACCTATGGCTAAGTAACCTTAAACGTCCGATTGTTTACTTAGAATAAGTTTGTTTTGGTTTTTAGTATCAATTATTCTAAAGGCACCATCCTTATCAATGATTAATTGATGAGAGTTGAGCGTGATGATGGTTTGATTTGCATTAGAAGTGGTAATGCCAGAGTTGATAGACCATTCTAGAGGGTAATTTTTATTTAATTCATCAATTGCTTCATTGATGATATTTTTCGCATCGTCTAGGTTTGCCGCTTTGCGTGATTTTTCCAATCTAATTAGGAGGAAACTCAAACCCTCCTCTGCATACTTTTTCTTAAATTCATCCTTAAATTCTTCTACCTGTACATGACCCCAGCCAACGAAGTTTGTTGATTTTCGGAGGTTGAATTCCTCCATGTCCGTTTCAAGCTCCGACCTTGCTTCTTTCGGTGTGCTGGCAGGAATGGGTGAGTCTTCTTCTTTAAGAACGCCTTCGTTCTCCACCTGTTTCGAAGAAAATAAGGATTTAAAAAAAAGTTGCAGTTTTCTCATAAGTAATCCGGTGAGTGACTATATCGAAAAATATACCATGGAATATGGTAATTTGTTAGTCAATGGATTTACCAGTATTAAATGCCAATAATTTAGTTTGGCTTTTAAATGTGATGTGCATATGTTCAATCTTATATGGGTTTTGAACTTTTCACGTTAAGATTATACGAAGCATGATTAAACATACTCTTGTCTAAAAATCATGATGTCGTGAAATCCGTTTTTATGCTGGGCCAACTCAGCGGAAATTTGCGCCGTGCCTTCACTTTAGCCCGAACGCTCCAGATGCAAGGGTTCGCTTTGCCGGCATCCTCGCCCGGTCGCAGATTTTTACGCCTGATGTCGTTCTTCCCGTCGTTCTCCCGCTCAATTTTCGCGGGAGAACCGTCCAGATCGTCATCGCTTTTATCTGCGCTGCGGCCTGCGGTGTCGCCCTTGCATCTTCCGCTCGATGTCGGGCTGTCGTGTCGGCACGGCGCAACTGGGTGCCGGATGATGAGGAGAGCGTAATGTTCAGACTGACCTGTATTGATCTCGATAATGGCGAGTTTGCCGTCTATCTCAATAACCACTACCTGGGAAGTGAAGACGGTAGCGTTGAAAAACTGTATCTGGGGGATGTGCTGGAACGACTTTCCAGGATGCCGGGTGTGCAGCTCCAGACCATTCAGCAGCCTGTGCCCGGTGATGAAGAATGGTGCTGGAACGATGTCGCAGATTCCGTGCTTACCCCGTCTCATATTTTGCGGCGGGAGATGACTGTGGGCGGAATGTTGACGCGTCTGCAGCAATACCCCCAGGACGCGCTCTGCACTGGCACATTCTGGCTTGAAGATGATTTTCTTGCGGTCGATGGCTCGCTTGATAGCGCGACGATTGCAGCGGCGATGGAACGCGCTTATTACGCGCACGATGCGAACTATGGATTTAACTGGGATCACCTGCGGCTTGCCATCAATGAGGTAAAAGACCTATGAACACCTGGCTGACAGGATTTCAGACCGAAACCCACTGCACTGAAACCGATGTTTATATGCTTATTGAAGCTGAAAATCTTGCCTTGGCCGAAGCTGGCGCCATGTCTATGGGGCGAACCTGGTGGCCAGATGTGAAAGAGGACAGCGCAGATCACTGCAGGCTATATCCGGAGAGAAAAGTCTGGTTCAGCAGCATAGTGTTACTGGATGACGTTGAAAATACAGTGCTGCGTGGACTGAAGTTCCTCGATTGGTGGATCGTAACCGGTACACCCGAATGGCCGGTGATCAGGGACAGATGTGATATGGACTGGCAGGAGTACACCCAATAACGCTATGCCCGGCCAGGATTTTCTGGCCGGTATTTTCAACGCACAAGGATGTCGTTTACTCCGCTTTTTATGCCGCGCCAGCGCGGCGGATATCAGCGCCGTGCCTTCACTTTAGCCCGAACGCTCCAGATACAAGGGTTCGCTTCGCCGCCATCCTCGCCCGGTCGCAGATTTATACGACTTAGGCCTTTCTTCCCGTCGTTCTCCCGCTCAATTTTCGCGGGAGAACCGTCCAGAACGTCCTCGCTTTTATCTGCGCTGCGGCCTGCGGTGTCGCCCTTGTATCTTCCGCTCGGTGTCGGGCTGTCGTGTCGGCACGGCGAAGACGTCGCCGCATCGATAGAAGGAGAAGATCATGACAACCGCTTATCGCTTTATGCACCGCCATACCCGCAACACACTGGTTTCACGTGGCTGGCCAGCCACAATGGATATCGATACCAGCCTGAATTACTCGCGCGGGGAGGGCGTTGCGTTTTATGGCCAGCTCGATGCCGCGCAACTACAGCGACTGTTACCTGAAATCGCCCTGCGGGGGTTAATGAGCGAACAGGCAGTGCAGATGCTGCTGCCGCTGATCCACAGAAGCGAACTGGTCGTTCGCCTTTACAGGAACTCGCTGGGGCACCGTAAGGCTCATGCTGGTACCATTTCACTGGAATACGACAACTGTCCTGCTGACATGAATACGCCACAAATTCTCTGCCTGCTGAAAGCGCTGCGCGACGAAATCAATCACGTCTGCAGCTGCGTGGCGTCGGCAGGTTATCGACTGACCGAAGCGCTGCGGCCTGCCACAGAGCCACTGGTACTGACCCGCCGCACACGTAACTTTACCCTGACGGTGACTGAAGTGGAGCAGGTTCAGGACGATGCTGAATGGGATAACGACACGCTGGATGCCAGACTGAAAGCCGTGCTCGACGAGAAAGAAACCTTCCGCCGTCTGAAGATCCGTCTGGAGTGTAATGGCCGCACCGTCGGACAGACGCATGTGCCATATGCCCTGCGTCACCCTGACAGCCCATCACGTGTCTGGTTTGACCGCCACTGGTTGCGGGATGTAGTGAAAACAGCCAGAACAGAAATCGATGTGATGATGAAATCATTTTCCGGGATCAAGATCGCAGCCTGAGTTGAGGCGGGGCAGAGCGCCCCGCTTTTAAGCAAAAAGGATGTCGCACGCTCCGCTTTACCGGCGTGACCTCCACGTTGTTACGGCCACGCAGGCGAAAACGTCCGTGCGGTCTGCGGCTAACGCCGTGCCTTCACTTTAGCCCGAACGCTCCAGATGCAAGGGTTCGCTTCGCCGCCATCCTCGCCCGGTCGCAGATTTTTACGCCTGACGTCGTTCTTCCCGTCGTTCTCCCGCTCAGGTTTCGCGGAAGAACCGTCCAGATCGACATCGCTATTTATCTGCGCTGCGGCCTGCGGTGTCGCCCTTGCATCTTCCGCTCGAAGTCGGGCTGTCGTGTCGGCACGGCGTAAGCCGGAACTCAGACGACACTGGCAACGGAGGATATTTTATGAGCACTACTACCCCGGCAATTTATGTTGGTACTTACCACAAATACAACTGCGGCAGTCTTTTCGGCAAGTGGTTCGATCTCACCGATTTTGACGATAAGTCAGATTTTATGGAAGCGTGTCACGATTTGCATTCGAATGAGTCCGATCCGGAACTGATGTTCCAGGACTGGGAGGGGATCCCCGAAAAATTCGCTTCAGAAAGCTCAGTTGACTGGGATTTTATTGAGGCCTACAAGCGCGCGGTTGATGACGGTAAGGATCAGGCTTTCGTTGCCTGGGTGGAGTACACCGGTGAATGTGATTATGACCAATTTGAAGAGGCCTGGTGCGGTGAAGCAGCAAGTGAGGAAGATTACGCATATGAATTCGTGCAGGAGCACGGCTTGCTCAGTGAGCTGCCGGAGTCGCTTCATATCTACTTTGATTATGCCGAATACAGCCGGGATATGTTCCTGAATGGTCTGGTATTTCTTAACGGGCATGTCTTCCGCAACTTTTAAGGGCAGGGGGGGAACCCCCTAAATTAAGGAAAAAACTATGAAACTTGATGCACAAACCCGTGACATCCTGCGTCAGTACAAAAAACGAATTAACGCCGGTCGCCGTGAGGCCGGTTTACGTGAGCTGAGAACCGAAGAAGTGATCGACGAAATTTGCCATTATATGAGCTGCCAGTCTGCGGTATACATAGGCGGACAGTATATCCGGCAGGATCACCGTTAAGGTGATT
Source organism: Leclercia sp. LSNIH1 (assembly GCF_002902985.1). Classification (NCBI taxonomy): domain Bacteria; kingdom Pseudomonadati; phylum Pseudomonadota; class Gammaproteobacteria; order Enterobacterales; family Enterobacteriaceae; genus Leclercia; species Leclercia sp. LSNIH1. Next base: position 39,255 of record NZ_CP026168.1, read on the forward strand.
CCGGCAGGCGGCATCCCCGCCTGTCAGTCCGCGGGAAAACCCGGGCAGGCCTTGCCTGCCGGCGGCTGTCACTGCGCCTTCGGCGCCACGACATGCCGCCCTGCATGACCTGGCAGCGCAAGTCAGTAAAGAAATTAATAAGGTAAAAACATGAGCGAAATTAATCTTTCAGGCCTCTCAAAAGACGACCAGGACAAGGTTGCGGTAGATCTGGCCGCGTCGGGTGTCGCGTACAAAGAGCGTCTGAATCAGCCTGCGGTACCTGAAATTATCGCGCGCGAGCAGCCGGCGCATCTTCGCGAGTATTTTATGGAAAGGGTTCGCCACTACCGCCAGCTGAGCCTGCAGTTGCCGAAAGCGAGCGACCCTCAATATGCTGAGATGGCTGAAGCGAATAAAAAATAACGTTTTCAGAAAGATAACAGCTACAGTTTTCGGTTTTTCTTTCCTGCACTGGGCGTCCAGTCGGCTGTCATGCTTCGCACTGAGCCGGCTGCGCCGTCTCTGCCCGGCCCCTTCGGGGCAGCGGGTTTCCATCCTGACGCAACCCCTTATCGCTTGCAGCAGCCGTTCCGGCTGCGCCGCTCAGTCGCGCCGTTCCTGCGCTCCCTGCATCCCGTCGCCAGAAGACGCGCCGTGATGTAGGGGGCAACGCCGTTTCGCCGCGCGCGGCTTTCCGTCATTGCGGCGGACCCCTGCCCATTCCGTCCGGTCTTTTTCACCCCTTTGAGTCCCTCCGCCGGGTGCTGAGAACACCACAGTCCTCGTGGCTGTCCAGGGTGAATGCTGAAGCACGGCCACCAAAACTTTTCGCATGCGAAAACTTTAGGCGTCCGCCCCGGACACCTGCCTCGGCCCGTGGCGTTGACGCACCTGCGGCGAAGGTTCTCAAACGGGTGATGTTTTATCCCCCGGGAAGCTTCAGCAGGTTCCCGCAGAACGTCAAAACCGCGGCTCCCGTAACTCAACGGGTGATGGGTTTTAAAGGCCAGCCCCTTTTATCAGGAGAAATGCAGTGGGCAAAACATTACAGGAATTTCTGAATCAGTCCGTGTCGCTACGCGAACCGACCGCTGAAGAACTTGAACTGGCGGCATTGCTGAACGCTGACGTTGCCACCGCGCCTGTGGTGCTGCCAGAAGGGGCATTTACCCGAGAAGAGGCGAGGGCTGTTGCGGCGCAGTACACCAACGTCGGTATTGAGAACGATCAGGTAACGCATTTCCAGCTTGTTGTCCGTGATGACGAAGGGATGTTGAAAGAACGTGTATGGAATTTTCAAAAAGATGGCGGGGCGTGGATGAATCGCGCACTTGCAAGCTACGGATTTAGAAAATAGCTGTATGAAGGTGCCCTGCCGGAGCTGTCACTCCGCAGGGCCGGACAATCATTAACACCGGAGGTATTAACTATGTCAGTTGCCGAGTCTAAAGCAAAAAGCCCTAAACAATCCAGCCGTAATAAAGCCAGCCCTGCGCAGGCCATCGCGCCGGAGGTGCTGAAATCCATCCTCGATGCCACACCGATCGAGTATGTAAATATTAAAAATCTGGTCATTTCAGACCTGAATGCCAGAACCATTCCCTATTCAAAGGAGAGCGTTCGCGGACTGGCTGCGTCCATTGCTGCGATTGGTCTGCTTCAGAACCTCGTTGTCCATGATATGCCAGACGGTAAGTCCGGCGTGGCCTGTGGCGGTCGCCGTACCACGGCCCTTGAGCTGCTCCTTGAAGACAACCTGATCCAGCCGGACGACGTGGTGCCTGTTAAACGCGTATCGCGCGAAATCGCCGCTGCGGCATCCCATGCGGAAAACGAGCAGCGTGTGGCGATGCACCCTGCAGAGCAAATCACGAGCTTCCGCACCCTGGCTGATATGGGCAAAACCGCTTCGCAGATTGGTGATGAACTGGGGTTCGGCTCCCGCCACGTGCAGCGCATGCTGAAACTCGCCGCCCTCGCACCGTCGTTGCTGAAACTGCTGGCTGAAGACAAGCTCGACATGGAGCAGTGTCAGGCGCTGTGCCTTGAAAGCGATCAGGATCGTCAGGTCGCCGTGTATGAAAACCTGATGGCGACTTATTCATGTGCGTCAGCCCATTTACTCAAAAGGCAGATCACCGAGAGTGAAATCGCCGTTACGGATGCCCGTTTTGGCTTCATCGGTCGTGAGGCGTACGAGCTGGCAGGTGGTGTGGTCCGTGAAGATTTATTCAGCGCACAGGAGGGCGACGGGACCGTCGACAGGCTGCTTGTTGACACCCTGATGGCAGAAAAACTGGAGAAAATTGCCCTCGAAATCCAGCAGAAAGAGGGCTGGGCATGGGCGATGGGCCGTCCGTCCAGAATTAACCGTTACGGTACAAATGATAACGACTACCTGCTGCTTCCGGTGCCGGATGCGGTATACAACCCGGATGACAGCCATCGTCTGGATGAACTGACCGATCAGCTTAATGCACTCGACGAGGACAGTGACGAAGCTTACGCCGTCCTGAGCGAAATGAACCTCATTGAACATGCCGCAGAAGTGCGCGGATGGACTGATGCGCTTAAGTCGAATGCGGGCGTGGTTGCCAGCTTTATGGAGGGTGAACTGTACGTGCAGCGTGGCGTGTGCCGTAAGGCTGATCTGCCGGAGGATGACGCAGAGAATGAAGATAAGAAAGCGTCAGGCAGCGTCACATATGTAAGTCAGCCCGATGCTGCAGAAGGGATCAGCGTTCCGCTGCTCACCAAAATGTCATCTGAGCGTACTCTCGCTGTCCAGGCTGCGCTGATGCAACAGCCTGAAAAAGCCGTTGCCCTGATGGTCTGGCGGATGTGCTGTAGCGTTTTCTCCGGCTGCAGCCCACAAAGGCATCCTTTCGGAATCAGCGTTAACGTCTCGCACTACTCGCTGACGCGCGAAGCCCCTTCTGGAAATGAGGGCCTCGCTTACACCGCGCTGATGACAGAACAGGCCCGACTGGAAGAACTGCTGCCGGAAGGATGGCGTAAGGATTTCACAACCTTCTTTAGCCTGAAAGGTGATTTGCTGATGTCGCTCATGGCGTATTGCACTGCCTGTTCCGTTGACGGTGTTCAGACCCGCGATATGGGGCATACGTCGCGCAGCCCACTCGACGATCTGGAAAAGGCGATTGGCTTCCATCTGCGTGACTGGTGGCAACCGACAAAAGTGGGGTATTTCAGCAGACTGACGCACAGCCAGATTGTGGCCGCTATGAATGATGCAGGAAGTGTCGGGGCAGCGAAGGACGCCGAAAAAATGAAAAAGGGCGACGCGGCGGAACATGCTGAGTTCTGGCTGAAAGATACCCGCTGGGTTCCGGCATGGCTACAGGGTCCGCAGTCTGACGCTGTGAAAGAGACCGCTTCCGTTGACACCGAAACCGATGCTGACAACACCATACTGGCTGCCTGATAAGGAGTGCCGCCCTTCGGGGCGGCAATAAGGGGAACATGATGAGCACAACAAATTTCAGCCTGGCAGAGATGACCGCCGATGACTTCGAAACTGCCCGCTCGGCAGGCTATTCCTTCCGCCGCGAACTGACTCACACCGTCATGGCGGCGCTGAGACTCCCGGATAACTGGGACATTCACGGGGAGTACGGTAGCGAGTTCGGTGGGCTGTTCCCGGTTCAGGTCCGTTTCGCACCGACCCACGGTCTCTTTCAGATGGTGCTGTGCAGTCCGGGGGAGGCCAGTGACCAGTGGCTCCTGTTGATGGTGTCAGGAAAGGGCCATCACGTGGTATGCGTTCGCCAGTGCGACTCTTTCGACGTGTCAGAACTGAATCACGCCCTGAGTGTGGCAGATGTACGCCACCGTGAGGGCTATATCCCTTCCGACATCATCGCCTTCCTGAAGCATGAGGTGAAATTATGATCCCGCGTCATCTCTCACTCGTCACGCAGCGGCCCGAGCGTGAAGCGGCTCTACGCGCCATCATGATCGTGGAAGAGGAGACGGAAAATTCTGGTCGTCGTTCCAGGCAGCCGTATCCCTATGCTCGTGCATTTTTCCGGATTCTGACCGGCAGCAGTAAGTTAAGTACCCGATCAATCAATCAGGTGCCGGGGGTCTACTGGCTGAAAGAGGACAAGACCCCCCTGGTACGCTATGAGGAAGCGTTTGATACCCTGATCCGCTCGCGGGGTCGCCACTGCTATGCGCCGCTAGATACGCGACTGGTGCAAATCATGTTTCCTGAGAAGGCATTCAGCCTGAGCGATCGCCGGGTAAAGCGGGACAGGCGGGAAGCGGACCTGTACACCCGTCAGGAAACTCGCCGCGCGCGCGAGAAAGAGGATGCATACCAGAATCTGGTCGGCCAGGCTGAAATCGATCTGGCATTCCAGACACCGGAAACGCTCCGGGCGTGGTATGAATCGTGGTCGCAGCAGGAGGTGCGTGACTATGACATGCAGCGGATGCTGTGGACATGGACAGAACGCTGTCCGTCGCTCTCTCATCTGGTAAGAAGCTGGTACGAACGGGCGTATGAAATCGTTGCGGACGTTCGGGATGTGGCTGAGAACGCGTCACCGGCGGCGAAAGAGCTGGAACGTTGGATGGTACCGAATAAAATCACGCTGAGGTCGGTATGGCCATAAGAAACAATCCGCGTAAAGCCGAGCTGAAGGCAGCGCGCAGACAGCGCAGACAGCTGCAGTGCATGCTGGAAAATCTGCAAAAAATGTCCAGCGAGTGGGAACGACTGAGCGGCTGGCTGGAGACGGAAAGCGGGCGGCTTGCTGAGGGCATTGATCAGCATCTGAAGGCACTGGATGAGCAGATCGAGGAGTGGTCAAACGGAACCGCTGGCGAGGAATGATGCCGAAAAAAGGTGAAGGTTTATCCGGATTTCAGGCTGGTATTCCTGGGCAGAACATCGTCAGAAGGATATAATGGCGTTGGCGCTTGAGGCTTTTTGCCTCATGACGTTATGGGTTTGTTATGGTTGTTGTGAGGCAGAAAGAAGAAAGCCCCGAAGGTAATTTTTCAATTAACCAACGAGGCATCCTGATGCTAGACACATCCAGAATAGCCTCTTACCGCGCTCTGCGCAAGGAGAAGAAGGCTATGAAACTGCCGCGAAGTACCGTTGTCTGGTGCGTGCTGATAGTGTGTCTCACACTGCTGGCGTTCACTTACCTGACCCGGAAATCGCTCTGCGAAATCCGGCTGAAGGACGGAAATCGGGAGGTCGCTGCCGTGCTAGCCTACGAATCCGGTAAGTAGCAACCTGTGAGGCGGGGGAAACCCCGCCTTTTCAGGGCTTCTGGTGTCGTTTAGTGAGACCACAAGCGCCTTTTATGAAGGGGTTGCCGGTTCGCCGGTAGCCCCTTTTTTCTTACGGTCGCGACCGCTCGCATGAACAAACCGCAAGGAAAGTTCCCCGTCGGGGAACGGGGCAGGGCGGCTGCGCCTCCGGCGCGCCCGCTCACTTCCTCCCCCGTAATACAAAGGCATTACAGGCTGCTGTTTAAATAAAACGTGATGAACCGGTAGCGTTCAGCTGAATTTATCGTCCCGGGTGGTTGCAAGTTGCTCGATGGCAAACAGTATGCCGGTGTGCGAAACATCGGTTTCAACCATAAAGTTCCAGTGAAGCCTTTTCAGCTGATAAACAAGCTGATCACGATGCGTTTCCGCGCCGTTACTGGCCAGCATAAGACAGCACTGGCCGATGATCCGGCAGGCTTCATCATAAAGGGGTCCGCTTGGAAAACGGAAAATATCCTACGCTAAGCCTATTTTTCGTACAGATTACTTCATGGGTCTATGGTGATAGCTAAAAAATCACCAATACTACCTCACGAGTATGTTGATAGCTCATCGTACCCCGTATCAAGTTTGCATATACCAAGGAAGCGGAGACGAAAGACCACCTATTACTGAGGGATCCCCAGTAATGGGAGGGTAAAATGAAAGGTATAGTGCTACCAATTACTCACCGTCAGTCACGTATCGCTGGATTAACTACGGCATTCGCAGCGAGATAAGTATTCCCCATGTTAAGCCAATAGCAATATAATTATCCATTTTAATTTCGGGCTAGCACCAGTGAATTTTTTTGTTTTTACGAAAACTTTCAGTAAAAAGAAAATATCACTAAGGCTATATACACCTTTTATTAAATCTTTATATGCTATTTCTCTAACAAATAACCGCCTGATTTTTTCTTTGTCCCTCACCTTTTTTCTATATAAACCTAGAAAGTGTCTAGCCTCATACAGGGCATGCCTAAACAGCGATACGCTCAAATCATTATTTTTTATCGACTTTGCGTGACCGATGGTTTTAGATATTACATCAATATAGCATTCTGCTCGGACGTCGAAATAATCACCGCGATTTGTGATGGATTCATTATTGTACTTGTAGGTGTAGTCCATATCTTTTGATATGTAGAAACGCCCATTTGCCAACGCCAATTCCATCGTCCATAAAATATCTTTATGACTCCGGCCATCATGAAATGACAGATTGTTATTCCTGATATAGTCAGATCTAACTATCTGTAACCAAAGGTAATGTGGCCATTCCCTGACTTTTACTGCGTGACTCATCCACGCATTGCCGGATAAAACCTCATCATAAGGCTGGTTAGTATGCACGGGTTTTTTATTATCGCCTTCATGCCAAAGCTTCCAGGCATTGGACAAAAGCACATCAGCATTATGGCTGGAAGCCTGGATATACCTGTTATAAATGAATCCTTCAGACACATCGTCATCGGCATCCAGAAACATGACCCACTGGCCTTTATGCTTGTCTAATCCATTATTTCTGGCCGCGTATACACCTTTATTATTTTGTTCAATCACTTGAACCCTGCCATCCTTTATGGAGTTAATTATCGTTGACGTGTTGTCTGAGGAGCCATCGTTAACGATAATAACTTCAATGTTGATCCTGTCTTCTATCAAGATATCTTCGATCAAGGATTTGATGGTTTTTTCTGCGTTGTAAACGGGGATTATTACACTCACCGCAATTTCATGTTTCATGTTCACTCCAGTAAATTGAACGTATTTATTTGTCCCCGGAGTTATTTCCGGGGACAAAAATCACCTCAGCATTAAGAGTGGAATTTGTGTTTTTTCCAACATGGCGGTGGTGTTGCTGCCGATAAAGAATCGCCGCAATGGCGAATGGCCATAGGCACCCATCACAATCAGGTTAATGCCGTTTTCATTAGCGTAACGGCAGAGCGCATCAGCAACGGATGTACCTTCCAGTATGTGGCTTTCGGTCGTAATGCCAGCCTCTTGCAGCACATTCTGTGCTTCCTGCAAGGTTCGTGTATCCCCCTTAACCATCACGATGTGGCAAACCAGACCATTGAGTAGCGGGCTAAGTGTCAGGCGCGTCAGGTTTTTGCGACTCTCATCGCTGCCATCATAGGCGAACATAACTTTGGTCGGTGTAGAATAAGCCTCCGGCACGATAAGTACCGGTTTTTTCTGCAGCCGAATAATTCTTTCTAGGTGGCTGCCAACCGGGTTCTGCGTTCCACGGCGGCCCAGCACCATCAGGCGAACATCCCCTAAATCAGCCAGGATTTCATCCAACGCGCCATGTTTTTGCAGTAATTGAACATCAGCATGACCGGCATCATTCAGCAACTCCGCACAGCCAGCCAGTATGGCTTTGCCCTGCGCCATTAATAACCGACTACGCTCTCCTTCAACTTTCACCAGCTCTTCGGTGAGATGAGCCTGGCTATCAATGCCGATGCTTCCGGTCAAATCTGACACGGCAGGATGCGCATCTTTCTCCAGTACGTGCAGCAGCGACAGAGGTGAATCCAGCAGAGCAGCGGCCCATGCCGCGTATTCACAAACCGCTCGGGTCGACGGCGAACCGTCAACGCAGGCAATAACGGTATTATTCATTATCTGTTCTCCTGACTGTTAATGGCCGCCCATTAATTTTTCCACTTCTTCGGGTTTGTCATGCACCCCAAAGCGGTCAATAATGGTGCGGGTAGCCTGATTCATGCCACGGATTTCTACATCCGTACCTTCACGGCGGAACTTAATGACCACTCTGTCGAGTGCGCTGACCGACGTAATATCCCAGAAGTGGGCGTGCGAGACGTCAATGATCACATGCTCCACCGCTTCACGGAAATCGAAGTGGCTCATAAACCGATCGGCAGAGGCGAAAAACACCTGGCCGGTTACGGCGTATGTCCGCGTTGACGCTTTGAGTTCGGATGACACCGCCATAAAACGGGACACTTTGCTGGCAAAGTTCAGTGAGGCGATCAGCACACCAGTCAATACGCCATACGCCAGATTATGCGTTGCTACCACCACGACTACGGTAGCCAGCATGACGACGCTGGTTGACAGTGGGTGGCTGCGCAAGTTGGTAATAGAGCGCCAGGAGAAGGTGCCAATAGAAACCATGATCATCACCGCTACCAGGGCCGCCATTGGGATCTGCGAAACCCAGTCACGCAGGAAGACCACCATACAAAGCAGGACGACGCCTGCGGAGAGTGCGGAGAGACGCCCACGCCCCCCGGATTTCACGTTGATCACCGACTGGCCGATCATCGCGCATCCGGCCATACCGCCAATAAATGCAGCGCCAATGTTGGCAACCCCTTGAGCCTTACACTCCCGGTTTTTATCGCTCGGCGTATCGGTCATGTCATCCACAATGGTCGCGGTCATCATCGACTCAAGCAGCCCCACCACAGCAAGGCCGGCGGAATAAGGCAGAATGATTGATAGGGTATCGAAATTAAGCGGCACATCGGGTAACAGGAAGACCGGCAGACTGTCCGGCAACTTGCCCATGTCGCCGACGGTGCGTACGTCCAGATGCAGCCACATGGAGATCCCGGTCAGCACGACGATACAGACCAGCGGCGAGGGGATGGTTTTATTGAGGTACGGGAACAGATAAATAATGCCTAGACCGGCCGCCGTCATGGCGTAAACGTGCCAGGTGACGTTGGTCAACTCCGGCAACTGCGCCATGAAAATCAGGATCGCCAAGGCATTGACAAAACCGGTAACCACCGAGCGCGAAACATAACGCATCAGACTGCCAAGCTTTAAATAACCAGCAATAAGCTGAATCACACCAGTAAGCACAGTAGCGGCCAATAGATACTGTAGGCCGTGGTCTTTCACCAGCGTCACCATCAGCAGTGCCATCGCGCCGGTTGACGAAGAAATCATTCCTGGACGCCCACCGCAGATAGCGATTATCAGCGGGATACAAAACGCAGAGTAGAGCCCGACTTGCGGGTCAACGCCGGCGATGATGGAAAAGGCGATCGCTTCAGGAATAAGCGCAAGCGCGACAACAATACCGGCCAGTACGTCACCACGGACGTTACCCAGCCAGTCCTTACGCGTCGAGGACAGCAACATAGTATTTTCTCAGTTTTAGAATACAGTCAGCCCGTAAAGGGCAAAAAAATTTAGATACGATAAAGCACATCCGCAGACGGGATGTTAAAGAGTGCGTGCTGAGGGTTACTCAGAACGACAGAGAAGGGGAAAACTCAGGGTGGCGTCATACGCATGGTCGTTTTTATTACTCCTTGATGGTCGGTGTGTACACCTTCAGGGATCAGATAAACCAGATGAAGATATTCAAGGCTGGCCGCGGAGTCTGCCAAGGCAAACCGCGTATTACTATAAACGAAACTGAAACAGGGTCAATCATGGATTAAATGTGCCATTAATGTATACCTCAATGTCATAGCCTAAAGTGCCGCCATTTTCCCCTTGGATCATCACCTATCTGTCACGTACATTATGATCATCACTTAAACGTCATAAATGGGTGAAAAATGTACATTCACGGTTACCTCCGCGCATCAACAAAAGAACAGGATGCTCTCCGAGCAAAAAATAGGATGAAAGCCTTTGTTGAAGAAAAAGGATTTCGACTGGCCAGTTGGTACACCGAAAATGTATCCGGGGCATCACTTCAACGGCCAGAACTTTTACGGCTACTTGATGATGCTGCACCTGGTGACATTATTCTCATCGAGCAAGTTGATCGCCTTTCTCGCCTGGATGAAGAGGGCTGGCAAAAATTAAAGCATCTTATCCAGGAAAAACACCTTGTGGTTGTCAGTCTTGACCTCCCGACGAGCCATATGGCTCTTGCAACACATGCTGGCGATGATTTTACCCTTGCAATGCTTAAGGCTATTAACGGAATGATGCTTGATATGCTGGCCGCCATAGCTCGCAAAGACTATCAGGATCGTCGCCGGCGCCAAGAGGAAGGGATAGCGAAAGCCAAGGTAGCCGGTAAATTTCGGGGACGTCAGGCAGATCATCAATTGCATGAAAAAATCATAGAGCTTCGGGTTAAAAATAGACAGAGCATCCGTGATACCGCGAGGTTGTGTGGAGTTTCAGAACGAACGGTTATACGCATTGTTAAACTTAAAGCATGTTCTTGATGCGTATACTTTGAACGTCCAAGCGGACAGTGTCCGTATGCAGGGAGTGCATTTATGCCACGGCGACAGATACTGAGTAGTGATGAAAAAGAACGCTTACTGGTTGTGCCGGATGATGACATCCTGCTAACCAGGATGTGTTTTTTAAGTGAGCAGGATCTGGTTCTCATCAACAAACACCGGAGACCCGCTAACCGCCTGGGCTTTGCCATTTTACTCTGTTATCTGCGGGGACCGGGTTTTACTCCAGACAAAAACAGTCTCCCTCACGATGGCGTTATGTCCAGGGTGGCAGAGAGATTGAAACTTCAACCTGATTTATGGCGAGAGTACGCAGCGAGGGAGGAAACCCGTTGGGAGCATCTTGCCGAACTCTATCGCTACTTGCGATTAGCGCCTTTCAGCAGGTCACTGCAAAAAACATGCATCCGCCATTTATATCCGCATGCCATGCGGACCGACAAAGGCCTGATTCTTGCTGAAGAGATGCTCGCCTGGTTGCACAACAACAACGTTATTTTCCCTTCCGTTGATGTGATGGAGCGAACCCTTGCTGAAGCCGCAACACTTGCCGACAGAGCCGTATTTTCTACACTGACGACGCAACTGGAACAACGACATAAAACAGCACTGGATAATCTGCTTGCATCAGGTGATGAGCAACTTTCCCGTCTTGCCTGGATGCTTCAGCCCCCGGGTAAAATTAACGGTAAAAACGTGCTGCAACATATTGATCGGTTGAATGCCATTGAGGGGTTGGCACTGCCGGAAGGTATTACGCTTTCCGTTCACCAGAACCGACTGCTGAAACTGGCACGCGAAGGTCGGAAAATGAGTAGCAGGGACTTGGCAAAATTCTCAGGCACACGTCGTTATGCCATGCTGGTTTGTATTATCTCAGAAGCAAGGGCC
>NZ_CP026169.1 GCF_002902985.1 Leclercia sp. LSNIH1
GCAGCCAAAAAACGGGGAGTTGATGTGAAAATCGTAATTGATGAAAGGGGCAATACGGGGCGCGCCAGCATTGCGGCCATGAACTACATAGCGAACAGCGGCATCCCTTTGCGTACTGACAGTGATTTCCCTATCCAGCATGACAAGGTGATCATCGTGGATAATGTGACCGTTGAAACTGGCAGCTTTAATTTCACCAAAGCGGCCGAAACGAAAAACTCGGAGAATGCGGTGGTGATCTGGAACATGCCTAAGCTCGCTGAATCATTCCTCGAACACTGGCAAGACCGCTGGAATCGGGGGAGAGACTACCGTTCCAGCTACTGAATACTGACCGCCGAAAGGCGGTTTTTTTTGTTCAAAGAAACTGATCTCAGTATCGCGCACGGGGCAGCTGGCCAACGTCGCCGGCATCGCGCCGGCAAAAATCGAAAAACAGAAATATCAGCAAGATAGCTTAAACAGGTGTCGGGAAATTTCGTTGAGATATTTTGAAGGAATCACAGTGTAAGCAGGCGGCCTATTTCAAAAAAGGCGGCTGTACGGTAGTCACTGACTCTCTCGCAGATCTTCCCGCTCATGTACCAGTAATACCCGTCAGTGCTGACAATATCGAGCAAATACCGCATATCATAAACCGTATCGGGTATTACCTCACCCTCACCGGCCAGAACGCCGCTGGCAATAGAATGGTTCCCTCCTCGTACAAAGCCTATCCGCCAGGGCAACCACAAAGTAACGCGGTGGTTAATATCCTGTACCCACGGATTGCCCTTAGCGCTGCCTATATGGGGTCTGAGGTCCAACCATGCGAAAAACCACGTTAAGAAAGCAACCTTCTGAAAAGGCGACGTTTATCAGTTTTTTTTCCGGCCATAAAGGGGGCGGAAATTATTCCCTGCACGGGTATTCGCAAGGATTTCGGTAGTGCTCTGGCTCTGCCCCCCATAACCTGGCGGACAGAGCATGATTGGGAAAGCGGTACCCTCACGGCAGAAACGATTGACGCAGGCTATATTTCTATTATTCTGGAAATATAGATAAAGGAGGTATTATGGATTTAAACACTGCTGCAAACGCACTTCGAGAACTGGGCCACCCGACACGTCTCAGCATATACCGGGAGCTGGTCAGGGCGGGTCATGAAGGCCTGCCGGTTGGCGAACTGCAGAAGCACCTTGAGATTCCTGCCTCCACGCTCAGCCATCATCTTTCAGCGCTGATATCCGCTGGACGGCACTGTTGCAAATAGTCGGTGGTGATAAACTTATCATCCCCTTTTGCTGATGGAGCTGCACATGAACCCATTCAAAGGCCGGCATTTTCAGCGTGACATCATTCTGTGGGCCGTACGCTGGTACTGCAAATACGGCATCAGTTACCGTGAGCTGCAGGAGATGCTGGCTGAACGCGGAGTGAATGTCGATCACTCCACGATTTACCGCTGGGTTCAGCGTTATGCGCCTGAAATGGAAAAACGGCTGCGCTGGTACTGGCGTAACCCTTCCGATCTTTGCCCGTGGCACATGGATGAAACCTACGTGAAGGTCAATGGCCGCTGGGCGTATCTGTACCGGGCCGTCGACAGCCGGGGCCGCACTGTCGATTTTTATCTCTCCTCCCGTCGTAACAGCAAAGCTGCATACCGGTTTCTGGGTAAAATCCTCAACAACGTGAAGAAGTGGCAGATCCCGCGATTCATCAACACGGATAAAGCGCCCGCCTATGGTCGCGCGCTTGCTCTGCTCAAACGCGAAGGCCGGTGCCCGTCTGACGTTGAACACCGACAGATTAAGTACCGGAACAACGTGATTGAATGCGATCATGGCAAACTGAAACGGATAAGGGGTCTGACGCTCAGTGGAACGAAAACTCACGTTAAGCAACGTTTTCTGCCTCTGACGCCTCTTTTAATGGTCTCAGATGTCCTTTGGTCACCAGTTCTGCCAGCGTGAAGGAATAATGGCCGAGCATATTGATATGTCCGTGGCAAAGCGGGGAGAGGCGTGCGATATCTTCATCATTCAGTGTTTCACCCTGCGCCCGGAGATGATCCAGGGCTGCCTGCATATAAATAGTGTTCCATAACACGACGGCGTTAGTGACCAGCCCCAGTGTGCCCAGTTGATCTTCCTGACCGTCGGTATATCGTTTTCTTATCTCACCTTTTTGACCGTGACAGATGGCTCTGGCAACGGCATGGCGACTTTCTCCCCGATTAAGCTGGGTCAGAATGCGCCGGCGGTAATCTTCATCATCAATATAATTAAGCAGATACAGCGTTTTGTTGATGCGCCCCACTTCAATGATTGCCTGAGTCAGTCCGGAAGGACGTTCACTTTTCAGCAATGAACGGACCAGCACTGAAACCTGTACTTTGCCCAGCTTCAGGGAGCCAGCGGTCCGGATCATTTCGTCCCACTGAAGGACTATTTTTCGGGGATCTGATTGCCCTCTGGCAATATCATTCAGCACGCCATAGTCGGCATCATGGTCCATTCGCCAGAAAACCGAAGCACCGGCATCAGCCAGGCGTGGAGAAAACTGGTATCCCAGCAGCCAGAAAAGGCCAAAGACAAGTTCGCTGGCACCTGCTGTATCGGTCATAATTTCGGTTGGATTCAGCCCGGTCTCCTGTTCCAGAAGACCTTCCAGCACAAAGATAGAGTCCCTCAGCGTCCCCGGTATAACGATGCCATGAAAGCCGGAATACTGATCGGACACAAAGTTGTACCAGGTGATCCCTCTGTTATTACCAAAGTATTTGCGGTTCGGTCCGGCATTGATTGTTCTGACTGGCGTAACAAAGCGCATTCCATCTGCAGATGCCACTTCTCCTCCACCCCATATCTGTGCCAGTGGCAGCGTTGCCTGAAAATCAACCAGTCTGGCATTAGCGCTGGTGATAGTTTCAGCCCGCAGATAGTTCGCTTTTGTCCAGTTCAGCCGGTGTCGGGTCAGTGCAGGAACATTTGATCTGATCAGTGGTTCCAGACCGATATTGCAGGCTTCAGCCATCAGCACGGCGCTGATGCTGACGGGCAGATCATCAACTCTGGCACTGGCTTCACTAGCATGGAAAAACTCATCAGCAAATCCGGTATGGGCGTTAATTTCGAGCAGCAACTCCGTTAAATCCACCGGAGGGAGTAGATCACTGATCATTTTGCTCAGTCGTTTCAGACTGTCCGGCTCATCAAGACTGGCGAGGGGAGAAATTGTCAACCGGGGCTTCGGGCCAGAAACATCGAGTTCGACAGCCTCATTTTCGCAAAGACGTGCAGCAACCTGTCTGTAACGACTATCAAGCTGATGACCCAGAGATTTTATTGCTTCCTGCGGGTCTGTCGGGTGCCCCAAAGAACGATAAACCTTAATCCGGTTTGCCTGCCAGTCAGCACCCTGTAGTAATCTTGCACGAGGATCTCCCCACCGGTTACTGCCGGTAACGTAGACATCCCTCCGCCTCAGACTATCCTGCAGTTTACTGAGAAAGCAGAGCGTGTATCCCCTGCGGGTGATATGTTTTTCCTTGTTAATCACCAGCCGTTTCCATGACCGACTGATAATTTCCGTTGGTGCGTCGTCAAAAAACTGCCGCCGTGAGCTGAACTCCCGGCTGAGGTAGTCACAGGCATTCAGAGTGGTAACCCCGGCAGGTGCGGATGAAAATTTAACGGTATTCAGCAGATGGGGCAGGAAACGACGAACGCGCCCGTACTGCTCCACCATTTCTTCATGAAAATTATCGTCTGAGGGCCGGGCAATTTCACGGACAAGCGTGATGATTTCAGCCAGCTTTTGCCTTGGGATGTAGCTGAACACCTCAGCACGAATCGATTCGTCCGGTGTTTCTTCTTTCAGCAGGTACGAACATGCGCTGGCGAGCGCCAATGCAGATTTATCCAGATCCTTCAGCGAGCGGAGCCGTTTTTTCTGCCCAATCTTTCTGGCGTCACGGATGATAACGGCCAGCATGGCGTCCAGAACGGGGGGGTAAGCGGGAACCCCAGAAAATTCCGCCATTCCGCATTGTGGAATTTTTTGGGGGGGTGGTCCGCGGCATGACGACCCGCCAAAGGCTACCGCATCTATCTGAGGCGCTGTGGCGCGACGCTGAAACCCCGGGGAATTCCGCTACTCGGGGTCCGCTTGGAAAACGGAAAATATCCTACGCTAAGCCTATTTTTCGTACAGATTACTTCATGGGTCTATGGTGATAGCTAAAAAATCACCAATACTACCTCACGAGTATGTTGATAGCTCATCGTACCCCGTATCAAGTTTGCATATACCAAGGAAGCGGAGACGAAAGACCACCTATTACTGAGGGATCCCCAGTAATGGGAGGGTAAAATGAAAGGTATAGTGCTACCAATTACTCACCGTCAGTCACGTATCGCTGGATTAACTACGGCATTCGCAGCGAGATAAGTATTCCCCATGTTAAGCCAATAGCAATATAATTATCCATTTTAATTTCGGGCTAGCACCAGTGAATTTTTTTGTTTTTACGAAAACTTTCAGTAAAAAGAAAATATCACTAAGGCTATATACACCTTTTATTAAATCTTTATATGCTATTTCTCTAACAAATAACCGCCTGATTTTTTCTTTGTCCCTCACCTTTTTTCTATATAAACCTAGAAAGTGTCTAGCCTCATACAGGGCATGCCTAAACAGCGATACGCTCAAATCATTATTTTTTATCGACTTTGCGTGACCGATGGTTTTAGATATTACATCAATATAGCATTCTGCTCGGACGTCGAAATAATCACCGCGATTTGTGATGGATTCATTATTGTACTTGTAGGTGTAGTCCATATCTTTTGATATGTAGAAACGCCCATTTGCCAACGCCAATTCCATCGTCCATAAAATATCTTTATGACTCCGGCCATCATGAAATGACAGATTGTTATTCCTGATATAGTCAGATCTAACTATCTGTAACCAAAGGTAATGTGGCCATTCCCTGACTTTTACTGCGTGACTCATCCACGCATTGCCGGATAAAACCTCATCATAAGGCTGGTTAGTATGCACGGGTTTTTTATTATCGCCTTCATGCCAAAGCTTCCAGGCATTGGACAAAAGCACATCAGCATTATGGCTGGAAGCCTGGATATACCTGTTATAAATGAATCCTTCAGACACATCGTCATCGGCATCCAGAAACATGACCCACTGGCCTTTATGCTTGTCTAATCCATTATTTCTGGCCGCGTATACACCTTTATTATTTTGTTCAATCACTTGAACCCTGCCATCCTTTATGGAGTTAATTATCGTTGACGTGTTGTCTGAGGAGCCATCGTTAACGATAATAACTTCAATGTTGATCCTGTCTTCTATCAAGATATCTTCGATCAAGGATTTGATGGTTTTTTCTGCGTTGTAAACGGGGATTATTACACTCACCGCAATTTCATGTTTCATGTTCACTCCAGTAAATTGAACGTATTTATTTGTCCCCGGAGTTATTTCCGGGGACAAAAATCACCTCAGCATTAAGAGTGGAATTTGTGTTTTTTCCAACATGGCGGTGGTGTTGCTGCCGATAAAGAATCGCCGCAATGGCGAATGGCCATAGGCACCCATCACAATCAGGTTAATGCCGTTTTCATTAGCGTAACGGCAGAGCGCATCAGCAACGGATGTACCTTCCAGTATGTGGCTTTCGGTCGTAATGCCAGCCTCTTGCAGCACATTCTGTGCTTCCTGCAAGGTTCGTGTATCCCCCTTAACCATCACGATGTGGCAAACCAGACCATTGAGTAGCGGGCTAAGTGTCAGGCGCGTCAGGTTTTTGCGACTCTCATCGCTGCCATCATAGGCGAACATAACTTTGGTCGGTGTAGAATAAGCCTCCGGCACGATAAGTACCGGTTTTTTCTGCAGCCGAATAATTCTTTCTAGGTGGCTGCCAACCGGGTTCTGCGTTCCACGGCGGCCCAGCACCATCAGGCGAACATCCCCTAAATCAGCCAGGATTTCATCCAACGCGCCATGTTTTTGCAGTAATTGAACATCAGCATGACCGGCATCATTCAGCAACTCCGCACAGCCAGCCAGTATGGCTTTGCCCTGCGCCATTAATAACCGACTACGCTCTCCTTCAACTTTCACCAGCTCTTCGGTGAGATGAGCCTGGCTATCAATGCCGATGCTTCCGGTCAAATCTGACACGGCAGGATGCGCATCTTTCTCCAGTACGTGCAGCAGCGACAGAGGTGAATCCAGCAGAGCAGCGGCCCATGCCGCGTATTCACAAACCGCTCGGGTCGACGGCGAACCGTCAACGCAGGCAATAACGGTATTATTCATTATCTGTTCTCCTGACTGTTAATGGCCGCCCATTAATTTTTCCACTTCTTCGGGTTTGTCATGCACCCCAAAGCGGTCAATAATGGTGCGGGTAGCCTGATTCATGCCACGGATTTCTACATCCGTACCTTCACGGCGGAACTTAATGACCACTCTGTCGAGTGCGCTGACCGACGTAATATCCCAGAAGTGGGCGTGCGAGACGTCAATGATCACATGCTCCACCGCTTCACGGAAATCGAAGTGGCTCATAAACCGATCGGCAGAGGCGAAAAACACCTGGCCGGTTACGGCGTATGTCCGCGTTGACGCTTTGAGTTCGGATGACACCGCCATAAAACGGGACACTTTGCTGGCAAAGTTCAGTGAGGCGATCAGCACACCAGTCAATACGCCATACGCCAGATTATGCGTTGCTACCACCACGACTACGGTAGCCAGCATGACGACGCTGGTTGACAGTGGGTGGCTGCGCAAGTTGGTAATAGAGCGCCAGGAGAAGGTGCCAATAGAAACCATGATCATCACCGCTACCAGGGCCGCCATTGGGATCTGCGAAACCCAGTCACGCAGGAAGACCACCATACAAAGCAGGACGACGCCTGCGGAGAGTGCGGAGAGACGCCCACGCCCCCCGGATTTCACGTTGATCACCGACTGGCCGATCATCGCGCATCCGGCCATACCGCCAATAAATGCAGCGCCAATGTTGGCAACCCCTTGAGCCTTACACTCCCGGTTTTTATCGCTCGGCGTATCGGTCATGTCATCCACAATGGTCGCGGTCATCATCGACTCAAGCAGCCCCACCACAGCAAGGCCGGCGGAATAAGGCAGAATGATTGATAGGGTATCGAAATTAAGCGGCACATCGGGTAACAGGAAGACCGGCAGACTGTCCGGCAACTTGCCCATGTCGCCGACGGTGCGTACGTCCAGATGCAGCCACATGGAGATCCCGGTCAGCACGACGATACAGACCAGCGGCGAGGGGATGGTTTTATTGAGGTACGGGAACAGATAAATAATGCCTAGACCGGCCGCCGTCATGGCGTAAACGTGCCAGGTGACGTTGGTCAACTCCGGCAACTGCGCCATGAAAATCAGGATCGCCAAGGCATTGACAAAACCGGTAACCACCGAGCGCGAAACATAACGCATCAGACTGCCAAGCTTTAAATAACCAGCAATAAGCTGAATCACACCAGTAAGCACAGTAGCGGCCAATAGATACTGTAGGCCGTGGTCTTTCACCAGCGTCACCATCAGCAGTGCCATCGCGCCGGTTGACGAAGAAATCATTCCTGGACGCCCACCGCAGATAGCGATTATCAGCGGGATACAAAACGCAGAGTAGAGCCCGACTTGCGGGTCAACGCCGGCGATGATGGAAAAGGCGATCGCTTCAGGAATAAGCGCAAGCGCGACAACAATACCGGCCAGTACGTCACCACGGACGTTACCCAGCCAGTCCTTACGCGTCGAGGACAGCAACATAGTATTTTCTCAGTTTTAGAATACAGTCAGCCCGTAAAGGGCAAAAAAATTTAGATACGATAAAGCACATCCGCAGACGGGATGTTAAAGAGTGCGTGCTGAGGGTTACTCAGAACGACAGAGAAGGGGAAAACTCAGGGTGGCGTCATACGCATGGTCGTTTTTATTACTCCTTGATGGTCGGTGTGTACACCTTCAGGGATCAGATAAACCAGATGAAGATATTCAAGGCTGGCCGCGGAGTCTGCCAAGGCAAACCGCGTATTACTATAAACGAAACTGAAACAGGGTCAATCATGGATTAAATGTGCCATTAATGTATACCTCAATGTCATAGCCTAAAGTGCCGCCATTTTCCCCTTGGATCATCACCTATCTGTCACGTACATTATGATCATCACTTAAACGTCATAAATGGGTGAAAAATGTACATTCACGGTTACCTCCGCGCATCAACAAAAGAACAGGATGCTCTCCGAGCAAAAAATAGGATGAAAGCCTTTGTTGAAGAAAAAGGATTTCGACTGGCCAGTTGGTACACCGAAAATGTATCCGGGGCATCACTTCAACGGCCAGAACTTTTACGGCTACTTGATGATGCTGCACCTGGTGACATTATTCTCATCGAGCAAGTTGATCGCCTTTCTCGCCTGGATGAAGAGGGCTGGCAAAAATTAAAGCATCTTATCCAGGAAAAACACCTTGTGGTTGTCAGTCTTGACCTCCCGACGAGCCATATGGCTCTTGCAACACATGCTGGCGATGATTTTACCCTTGCAATGCTTAAGGCTATTAACGGAATGATGCTTGATATGCTGGCCGCCATAGCTCGCAAAGACTATCAGGATCGTCGCCGGCGCCAAGAGGAAGGGATAGCGAAAGCCAAGGTAGCCGGTAAATTTCGGGGACGTCAGGCAGATCATCAATTGCATGAAAAAATCATAGAGCTTCGGGTTAAAAATAGACAGAGCATCCGTGATACCGCGAGGTTGTGTGGAGTTTCAGAACGAACGGTTATACGCATTGTTAAACTTAAAGCATGTTCTTGATGCGTATACTTTGAACGTCCAAGCGGACAGTGTCCGTATGCAGGGAGTGCATTTATGCCACGGCGACAGATACTGAGTAGTGATGAAAAAGAACGCTTACTGGTTGTGCCGGATGATGACATCCTGCTAACCAGGATGTGTTTTTTAAGTGAGCAGGATCTGGTTCTCATCAACAAACACCGGAGACCCGCTAACCGCCTGGGCTTTGCCATTTTACTCTGTTATCTGCGGGGACCGGGTTTTACTCCAGACAAAAACAGTCTCCCTCACGATGGCGTTATGTCCAGGGTGGCAGAGAGATTGAAACTTCAACCTGATTTATGGCGAGAGTACGCAGCGAGGGAGGAAACCCGTTGGGAGCATCTTGCCGAACTCTATCGCTACTTGCGATTAGCGCCTTTCAGCAGGTCACTGCAAAAAACATGCATCCGCCATTTATATCCGCATGCCATGCGGACCGACAAAGGCCTGATTCTTGCTGAAGAGATGCTCGCCTGGTTGCACAACAACAACGTTATTTTCCCTTCCGTTGATGTGATGGAGCGAACCCTTGCTGAAGCCGCAACACTTGCCGACAGAGCCGTATTTTCTACACTGACGACGCAACTGGAACAACGACATAAAACAGCACTGGATAATCTGCTTGCATCAGGTGATGAGCAACTTTCCCGTCTTGCCTGGATGCTTCAGCCCCCGGGTAAAATTAACGGTAAAAACGTGCTGCAACATATTGATCGGTTGAATGCCATTGAGGGGTTGGCACTGCCGGAAGGTATTACGCTTTCCGTTCACCAGAACCGACTGCTGAAACTGGCACGCGAAGGTCGGAAAATGAGTAGCAGGGACTTGGCAAAATTCTCAGGCACACGTCGTTATGCCATGCTGGTTTGTATTATCTCAGAAGCAAGGGCCACGCTTACCGATGAAATCATCGAACTACACGAACGTATCCTGGGCAGCTTGTTCAGCAGGGCAAAGCGCACACAAGCCGAACGGCTTCAGAAAACAGGAAAACTCATCCAGAGTAAGTTAAGGCAATATCTTACTGTTGGCCAGGCGCTGCTAAACGCACGGGAGTCAGGAGAAGATCCCTGGGCGGCGATAGAAGACGTACTTCCCTGGCCGGAATTTATCACCAGTCTGGAGGAAACACAGTTTCTGGCTCGAAAGGATAATTTTGATCCACTTCATTTGCTCACCGAAAAATACAGCACGCTGCGTAAATATGCGCCCCGTATGTTGTCTGCATTGCAGTTCAGTGCAGCTCCTTCAGCACTGCCACTCGGTAATGCGCTGGATACCGTCAGAGAAATGTACCGCAAACAACTCCGCAAGGTTCCGTCAACAGCGCCAGTAAAGTTTATCCCTGAGAGCTGGAAAAAGTTGGTAATAACGCCATCGGGTATCGATCGCCGGTATTATGAATTCTGTGTACTGAATGAGCTGAAAGGCGCATTGCGATCTGGTGATATCTGGGTTAGAGGATCACGACGCTACAGGAATTTTGACGATTACCTCATTCCTCCTGCTGATTTTGAAAAATCACTCAAAGAGAAACAGTTACAGCTTGCCATTCCGACAGACTGCCAGGAATACCTTCACTCCCGTATGACACTGCTGGCGTCGCGACTGGAAGAGGTCAATGCGATGGCGATTGCCGGTGATTTGCCTGATGTTGATATATCGGACAAAGGTGTGAAGGTCACGCCTCTTGATAACAACGTTCCTTCGACTGTATCACCGTTTGCCAACCTGGTTTACGGCATGCTGCCGCACCCAAAAATTACCGAGATATTAGATGAGGTGGACAGTTGGACGGGATTTACCCGCCACTTTACTCACCTCAAAAATAATCACGTCAGACCAAAAGACAAAAAGCTGTTACTGACCACCATCCTGGCAGATGGTATCAACCTGGGACTGACTAAAATGGCAGAATCCTGCCCAGGAACCACAAAAGCGTCGCTGGAAGGCATTCAGGCATGGTACATCAGGGATGAAACGTATGCAGCCGCGCTTGCCGAACTGGTGAATGCACAAAAAAAGTGCCCACTGGCAGCATCATGGGGGGACGGTACAACGTCATCCTCCGACGGCCAGAATTTTCGAGTCGGAAGTCATGGCCGCTATGCCGGACAGGTGAATTTAAAGTACGGTCAGGAACCCGGCGTGCAGGTTTATACACATATATCAGACCAATACAGCCCATTTTATACCAAAGTGATCAGCCGGGTCAGGGACTCTACCCATGTGCTGGATGGGTTGCTCTATCACGAAAGCGACCTGGAAATTACGGAGCATTACACCGATACAGCGGGTTTCACTGAACATGTTTTTGCGCTAATGCATCTACTTGGGTTTGCATTTGCACCAAGGATCCGGGATCTCCATGACAAACGGCTATTCATTCATGGAAAGGCGGAAAAATATTCTGGGCTTCAGTCGATCATATCCACGACCAGTCTGAATCTCAAAGAAATTGAGACACACTGGAATGAGGTACTGCGCCTGGCGACCTCGATCAAGCAGGGCACGGTAACCGCCTCGCTGATGTTAAAAAAGTTGGCCAGCTACCCCAAACAAAACGGCCTGGCAAAAGCGTTACGGGAAATTGGCCGTATCGAGCGAACGTTGTTTATGCTGGACTGGTTTCGCGATCCGGCCCTGCGTCGTCGTGTGCAAGCCGGTTTAAATAAGGGTGAAGCCCGCAATGCGCTTGCGCGGGCCGTTTTTATGCACCGGTTGGGTGAAATAAGAGACAGGGGGCTGGAAAATCAAAGCTATCGCGCCAGTGGGCTGACGCTGTTGACTGCGGCGATCACGTTGTGGAACACGGTGTATATAGAAAGGGCCATCGAATCACTAAAACGAAAGGGGCTCCAGATTAATGAGCCGTTGGTTTCTCACCTGTCCCCTCTGGGCTGGGAGCATATCAACCTGAGCGGAGATTACATCTGGCGTAATAATCTTAAGCTGGGATCCGGTAAATATCGACCGTTACGCACAGTTGATGTCAGTCTGTACAAAAAACAGGCTTAGCGTAGGATATTTTCCGTTTTCCAAGCGGACCCCTACTCCAGTTCCAGGTCCGCAATAGTTCGTCCAGGTCGGGTGGCGTACGCCGGAAACGCCGATTTTTCCGCAACCGTTTCTGCGTTGTCGGCAAGGTGGTCTCAGAGAGCGCTCAAGAAGCGGTTTTTCTCGTATGTTTAGCTACGGTGGCCTAGGAGCCTGCGCGGCAGAAGCCAAATCGGCGGAAGATCGAGGACGATACGGGGATGGCTGCCAGTTACCTTCCTTACCGACCCGACCAATCCTATCTGCTGCCCCCTTCTCTGGGAGAGTGGCTACCTGAAGGGCATCTTGCCTACTTCATCAGCGAGACTGTCGATACGCTGGACTTGAGCGCATTCCACGCCCGGTATGCCGGCGGTGGTCCGGGCAATCAGCCGTTTCATCCGGCGATGATGGTCAAAGTGCTGATCTATGGTTACGCGAGCGGCGTCTTCTCTTCGCGCAAACTAGCCAGGAAGCTGTACGAGGATGTCGCGTTGCGTGTGCTGGCCGCTGGAAACTTCCCGGCCCACCGCACGCTGAGTGACTTCCGTGCCCTACACCTGACCGAGCTTGAGAATTTGTTCGTTCAGGTGGTGCAACTGGCGCGCGAATGTGGGCTGGTGAAGCTTGGCACGATCGCGGTCGACGGCACCAAGGTAAAAGCCAACGCCAGCCGCCACAAGGCGATGAGCTATAAGCGCATGAAGCCGGCCGAGGACGAATTGCATTGCGAGATCAAGGCGCTGCTTGATCGCGCCAAGGCTACCGACGACCAGGAGCGTAACGAGCCGGAGCTGGACATTCCTGCCGAGATTTCTCGCCGCGAGAAGCGCCTGGAGGCGATCCAGGCGGCAAAGGCGCGCCTGGAAGCGCGCCAGCGTGAAGCGGACCAGGCCCGGGGGCGCAGCGAAGACGATGGCCGCCGGCCTCGCCATCCGGATGGCTCGGACAAGGGCGGTGGCTCGTACAAACGCGAGTTTGGTGTGCCGGATGACCGTGATCAGGAAAGCTTCACCGATCCGGACAGCCGGATCATGAAACACGCCGGTGGTGGCTCCGAGCAGAGCTACAACGGGTACACAGCGGTCGATGCCGAGCACCAGATCATCGTGGCGGCGGAGTTGACCAACTGCGCCGCGGACAGTCAGGCGCTGCTGGGCATGCTGGCAGCAGTTCAGGCCAACACCGGAGAAATGCCGGCCCAGACGCTGGCGGATGCGGGATTCCGTAGTGAGGCTGTTCTGGCAAAGGTCGCCGATCACCACGGCGATGTCATCGTTGCCCTCGGCCGCGAGGGACGTGAAGATGCCAAGGTCAATGCCAAGACCCATCCGCATACGGCGGCGATTGCGGCGAAATTGAAAACGGAGCAAGGCGATGCAGCTTACCGCCGGCGCAAGTCGATCGTGGAGGCTCCGAATGGTTGGATCAAGGCGGTGATGGGATTGCGTCAGTTCAGCATGAGGGGCCTGGACAAGGTGCAAGCCGAGTGGAAGCTCGTCTGCATGGCGCTAAATCTGAGGCGAATGGCGTATCTGTGAGGGCGAAGGTTAAATGGGGCGGCTCAAATGCACCCCAGTCGTCATAACACGCCGCGCGCCGCAAGATTGGTATCCTTGGCGCCGACGCCTTGCCAATTGCAGAGAGCGCCGCCGCCATCGTCAGTGCTCTACAGAAAACCGGTCACACGGCTCTGCCGCGCAGACTCCTAGCCTAAATGTGACAGTGGTTGGTAATCCATGCCGCCCGCAAGGGCGGCGGTGGTGGGCCAATAGATGATTTTCAGAGCCTTACTGCCCGTTGACGCCCAATCCCTCGAGCGCGAGTCTAGCCGCAGCGGCGATGACGGCCTCGCTGTGCTTGTCATCCTTGTTAGGCGCCCGGGTGTAGACGGCCAACACAATAGGTGCGCGCCCAGTGGGCCAGACGACGGCATAGTCATTTGCCGTGCCATACACTCCGCAGGTTCCGGTTTTGTCTCCGACTGCCCAGTCTGCCGGCACCGCCGCGCGGATGCGGTGGTTGCCGGTCGTGTTTCCCTTTAGCCAATCAACAAACTGCTGCCGCTGCGGCGCAGCCAGTGCAGAGCCCAGTGTCAGTTTTTGTAAGCTTTCCGTCACGGCGCGCGGCGATGAGGTATCGCGCGCATCGCCTGGGATGGCGGAGTTCAGCTCCAGCTCCCAGCGGTCCAGACGGAACGTGGTATCGCCGATAGAGCGCATGAAGGCCGTCAGCCCGGCCGGGCCGCCCAACTCCTTCAGCAACAAATTGGCGGCGGCGTTATCACTGTATTGCACGGCGGCCGCGGACAGCTCCGCCACCGTCATGCCTGTTGTCAGATATTTTTCCGAGATGGGTGACCACGGAACCAGCGCATTTTTGCCGTAACGGATGGGTGTGTCCAGCAAGCCGGCCTGCTGCTGGCTGCGAGCCAGCACAGCGGCAGCAAGAAAGCCCTTGAATGAGCTGCACAGTGGGAAGCGCTCCTCAGCGCGGTAACTTACAGTTGCGCCTGAGCCGGTATCCATCGCGTACACACCGATGGAGCCGCCAAAGTCCTGTTCGAGTTTAGCGAATGGTTCCGCGACGAGGTTGGTCAGCGCGGTGGCAGAAAAGCCAGCCAGCGGCCATGAGAGACAAGACAGCAGAACTAGACGGCGATACAGTGACATCAACGATATTCCTTGTTTGAAGGTGGAGCTAGGTGTAGCGGCCGGATGTAATCAGGCCGCTACAGCTGGGATTATCACCGAGCGGCAAGCCGCTCCCTCTCCAGAGGCTGTAACGGCTGTAACTGCCCCGGATGGGCACACATCGGGTTGGTAAGTCCCTGGCACCACAACGTCCAGCGCTATTGAAAAACGAATCAGGTCGGCGTTCATGGGTCGGCCACCTCGCCTGACCTCGGCATCCACGTTACGGACGGCCTCAGGAAGTCCTGGCCAAGCCCCGACTATTGGGGCGCGAAGATAGCACCGAGGGTACGCCGGTGTCAACACCAACTGAAAACTGACCCACTTTACCCCTGAATCACCAAAGTAATACTGACCCACCTGGATCATTCGGGTTTGGAATTTTTCCTGACCACTCCCGCCTTCCTCTTGTCCTTCAAGCGGTAGCTTTCGCCGCTCAGGGTCAGGATATGGCACTGTTGCAAAGTTAGCGATGAGGCAGCCTTTTGTCTTATTCAAAGGCCTTACATTTCAAAAACTCTGCTTACCAGGCGCATTTCGCCCAGGGGATCACCATAATAAAATGCTGAGGCCTGGCCTTTGCGTAGTGCACGCATCACCTCAATACCTTTGATGGTGGCGTAAGCCGTCTTCATGGATTTAAATCCCAGCGTGGCGCCGATTATCCGTTTCAGTTTGCCATGATCGCATTCAATCACGTTGTTCCGGTACTTAATCTGTCGGTGTTCAACGTCAGACGGGCACCGGCCTTCGCGTTTGAGCAGAGCAAGCGCGCGACCATAGGCGGGCGCTTTATCCGTGTTGATGAATCGCGGGATCTGCCACTTCTTCACGTTGTTGAGGATTTTACCCAGAAACCGGTATGCAGCTTTGCTGTTACGACGGGAGGAGAGATAAAAATCGACAGTGCGGCCCCGGCTGTCGACGGCCCGGTACAGATACGCCCAGCGGCCATTGACCTTCACGTAGGTTTCATCCATGTGCCACGGGCAAAGATCGGAAGGGTTACGCCAGTACCAGCGCAGCCGTTTTTCCATTTCAGGCGCATAACGCTGAACCCAGCGGTAAATCGTGGAGTGATCGACATTCACTCCGCGTTCAGCCAGCATCTCCTGCAGCTCACGGTAACTGATGCCGTATTTGCAGTACCAGCGTACGGCCCACAGAATGATGTCACGCTGAAAATGCCGGCCTTTGAATGGGTTCATGTGCAGCTCCATCAGCAAAAGGGGATGATAAGTTTATCACCACCGACTATTTGCAACAGTGCCCAGTCCACGCCTCAGAACTTGTGGGCTCGCTTTTAAAAAGTTCCCGTCCGTCAGGGCTGGCGCAGGCGATTATGGAGGTGGGACGGGTCAACAAGACGCTGTACCTCCTCAACTACATTGATGATGAAGAATATCGTCGCAGGATACTGACTCAGCTTAACCGGGGAGAAGGCCGTCACGCCGTGGCAAGGGCGATCTGTTACGGCCAACGTGGTGAGATTAGAAAACGTTACCGTGAGGGGCAGGAGGATCAACTGGGTGCGCTGGGGCTTGTCACTAACGCAGTTGTATTGTGGAACACGCTTTATATGCAGGAAGCGCTATCACATTTGCGCAGCGCTGGTGAGATCCCGGAAGACGAGCATATCTCACGCCTGTCGCCACTGATGTACGGTCATATCAACATGCTGGGACATTATACGTTCACGCTGCCGGAAAATATTCTGAAGGGAGAGTTGAGGCCATTAAATTTCAATTCAAACAATGAATTATTGCCTTAACGTGGTTTTTTACACGATTGAACCTCGAACCCCTATATCGGCTAAAGCACTCCGGTAGCTTGATTCACCCCACGGCCACGGCAGGATCTTGGCCGTCGCAAGCGCCAGGGGAAAATCTTCAGCTGCAAGCCTGAGTGATTTCATGTGCGTGTAATCCATCGCCCAGATGATTTTTGTGAAGAAGAACTCGCGCTCGTTCATGTCCGGGCGCGCGTCCTGGCCCTCCGTGCCAACGGCCAGCAAGTAATCGGCCTGAATTGGCAGTATCAGCGCGCGTAGTAAGTCATGGATCGCCGGTTGCGGCAGTCTGCGCGCCAGATTAATTACCCGGTCGAACTTCAGTTTATCCTGCTTGCGCTTGTCGGTCTGCTCCATCAGATTTCATGGCCCCCTTCTTCATGCTCATGCTCATGGGTGTGTTCTTTTCCGGTATGGCTCTGTTCCGCCTGAGACGTCTGCGGCATGGCGTAATCGTCGTAAATGCTGCTGTCAAAGTCGTAGTCTGATGCTTCGGCATAATGCTCGTAATCGGCATACTCCTGCGCGCTCCACTGCTGATCGTCGGCAGCAGCATAATCATGGGCCAGTTCTGCATCATTTTGCTGTGCTTCATGACGCCGCAGGCCAACGGAATCATCCATAGGGTTCTGCTTAAGATGAAAGGCGTCCTCTGCGTTGCTCACCGGCTGATAATCAGTGCCGGTTGTCATGTTATGTTCATCGGGTTTCTGGTTAAACGCCATGCTTTCCCCCGTGGCTTCTGGCAGACCTTTTTCAGCTGATCGGGTTTCTAAACTGGTATCGCGGCCAATATCCTTAAACCTGGCCTCAAGCCCAAAGAAACGGTCAATTTCTGCGGCCGTGGTTTTCGGGCTGTCGCGGCTCACGCTCGATGCCAAAGATTTTTTATCGTCGGTAAAAATTTCCACCTCATGACGCGCACGCGAAATACCAACATAAAAAACGTCCTTAGAAGTGGTAAGCGATTTGGTATCTATGTTGAACAACACGCGATCACAGGTAAGCCCCTGGGATTTGTGGACGGTGGTTGCATAAGCATAGGAAAGATAAGAAGCCTGTTTTTTGTCCAGCTCAACCGTGCGCCCTTTTTTGTCCTCAAGCGTCAGTTTTTCACCCTCCACGGTTTTCACCGTGAAGCGGTCGCCGTTGGCAACGTCCAGCGTTTTATCGTTACGCGTTACCATGACCTTATCGCCCGGCGCCAGTTCGGCGCTGACTGCCTGGTATACAGACAGC
Organism: Leclercia sp. LSNIH1; assembly: GCF_002902985.1. NCBI lineage: Bacteria > Pseudomonadati > Pseudomonadota > Gammaproteobacteria > Enterobacterales > Enterobacteriaceae > Leclercia > Leclercia sp. LSNIH1. Next base: position 17,655 of record NZ_CP026169.1, read on the forward strand.
TTGGTGTGTGTACGCGGGCTGAAAGCGATCTGCTCACCGCTGCTGCTTTCAACCGTCAATTTGTTGCCCGGCCCGGTATCAAGAACCTGGTAAGACTCGCCCCGCTTCATACCATTTTTGTAATCCTGTTCGGGGATAATGATTTGCCCTTTACTGAAATAACGGCTGTCGCGGCGTTCCGCCTGTGTCGAATCCACGCGGTCAAGTAGCGTGAACGTTTCGCCGGTTCCGGCAAGCCCCAGATTGCCCCGGATGTAGTCATTGAGGGTTTTGCGTGAGGCGTTCGTACCAGAGATTATCAGGGTGGCATCCTGTTGTTCTGAGGACAGAGACAGGTAGCGATCGGCAAGTTGAGCGAGTCGGGGCGCTTCTTCCTTCAGTTCGTTCACGCCGGTGATATTTTTCAGGGCGCGCGCGGCATTACCTTCAGCGGCATACTTAACCGCCTCAAGCAAAACTTCATTCTTCTGTCGCTGAATGTCTTTCATGTAGCTGGTCTGCATACCTGCTTTAATCAGCTGCTCAAAAGGCTTACCGGCTTCTACCGCTTTCGTCTGTGACGTATCCCCCAGGAATACCGCGCGAGCGTTATGCTTCTCGATCACCTCCATCAGCTGTTTCATCTGCCGGGCGGGTATAACCCCGGCTTCATCAATGAATACGACTGATTTTTCATCCAGCTTTTTATCCTTCGCTTTGAGGAAGGCGGCAACGGTGCGGGCCGGTAATCCATCATCTTCAAGCGCTTTTTTCTGTGTCCCATAGGGGGCCAGCGCCGTGACCTTCAGCCCTTGTGACTCCAGCAGCTCTTTAGCGGCCATCGTCATATAGCTTTTACCGGTACCGGCGTAACCATGTGCGGCCACAAAACGATCTTTGCTCGTCACAATTTCTGTAACTGCGCGCATCTGCTCATTCTTGAGGGTTTTCCCGGCGAGCAGCTGGCCTGCAATCTCTGCGGTCAGCTGTCGCGGCATCTGCCCCCGGCCGCGTGATTCGATAGTCAGAATGGAACGCTCAAGGCGAATACCCTCCACGGTAGTGACGCGGTGGCTGGTCTTTTTAAGCCTGCCGTTTTTAATACCATCATCTACCGCAAAACGGGCTTTATCCGCACGCATCCCGCTATTCGTCAGCGAGTCGATCCACTCTTTGCGCGTCAGAGTTTCGGCCATAACTGAAGCACCGACCTTCAGCGTTGATTGATACCGGGCTTCGCCCTCGATGATGGCGCCCTTCTGTACCGCCTTCAGGTACGCTTTTTCAACATCGGCCATTGTGGCATGGCCCAGCACCTGCTTATTAGCGATCTGAATCAGCTTCTGGCGTTCAAAGCTGGCATCGCGCTCTGACAGCGACTTAACTGCAAACTGGATAGCCCGGTCAGCTTTAACCTCAGGGCTGGTAAAATCCGGGGCCATGTTGCGCGCAATATCAGCCTCCAGAGGTTTACCGTGTCCCTGCCATTCACGGTTATCAAAATCAATGCCTAGCGTTTTGGCGCGGCTGGCCCATTCCTGGTGAATTTCTTCACGGGAATGCTCTGTTTTCTTTTCACGCGTCGCCATCGAGACGCGGCTTTTCGTCTGAGCATCGGCGGTTTCCCGCGTCAGGCCCATTGCAGCGAGTCCCTTTTCAATTTGCTCCGACCGGCGGGAAAAAGCGCGAATCTGTTCGTCTGAAAAATGGGCCATATCGAACGTGTTATTTTTGCTGTTGTAACGCAGCTCATAACCGGCTTTGGTCAACTCCAGCGCCAGCTCCTGTTTGTAAACATCGCCCAGGTGCATTTTGTTACGCATCAGCTCATCATTTTTGAGCGCGCGCCACTGGCCGTCCTCGCGCTGGGTCATGTTCATGACAAAAGCGTGGGTGTGCAAATCAGGATCTAGCGCCCTGGACGTTTCGTGGCGAAAAGTAGCGACGACAAGGTTATTGGTATTCTGGGTTACTGATTTCCCCTGGCGAGTCGTCCGGGCCTGCGCGAGTTTTTCAGCTTCACGCACAGCAGCGGCAACAGCTTTTTCATGAGCCTCGATAATGGTTTTATCGCCGTGTATCAGCGCCTGCATGGATACCCCTTTAGGCGCTGAAAACGTCAGGTCGTAGCCCAGACGCTCTTTTTTGGCATCACCCACGTGTCGCTGCATATGCGTGAAGGTATCTATCTCTCCGACAAGCAGCTCTTTAAACCGGGCTGATTCAACGTCCCCGGATAAGCCGAGGGCTTCAGCTCCGGTTCCCTGCCAGGACGTGAATGATGAATCCTTACTGTAGTAATCATCCTTTGCATCAGAGTAGTAGCCCACAACGCTAGTGACGTTCTGGCGGGTAATCGTGGTTATATCAAGCATCAGATCTCCCTCAGTTCAATGCCAGGAACAGGGTTTTTGCGATGGTATTTAACGTGTTTAGCCTTGAACTTAGCGACGGGCATATCACCAGGCAACGCCAGATAGCCGGTGAGGTTTGGCAACATTGATATTTCGGTAGGCGTTACGGCACGAACAACTTTAACGTCGCGGCGTTTACGGACAATCCAGGGCTTCTGAGGATCGGATTCTTTACGCTCAACTTCGCCTTCTATCTCACCGAGTGAGCGCGACATTTGATCCAACGTTTCATCACCGAGACGGCTGCCGCCCAGCACGATGTTAGAACGCATGTTAGCCAGAATTGTCTGAGCCATATCCCGACCATAAACCTTAACCAGCTGAGAATAGGTTTGATAGCCAGCATAAACACACAGACCGCTTTTACGCCCTTTGGTCAGTGCATCGTTGAGGTTTGGCAGAAACTGGAGTGATTCCAGCTCGTCAATAAATACATTAATGCGGCTTTCTTTTTCACCCATACCCAGCACGATAGAAAAAATCGAATCCAGCCAGCAGGAAATTAGCGGATTAAGTGACCTTTTCATTTCTTCCTGCCAGGTGATAAACAGGGTTCCCGGCTTTCCATCATCAAGCCAGTCACGCAGGGAAAAATTACCTTCCGGCATTTTCAAATGTGGGGCAAGATTCTTACTGAGAACAAATCGCGCGCTTCCAACTGCTTTTTCAGACCCGGAAAAAATAGCTTCGGCAGGCGTCCCCATTAAAAATTCTTTTAATTTTTTCTGGTCAACGTTACAGGCCCAGTGAATAACTTCTTCCATAGTTACTGTGCTATATAGGCTGTGAAGTTTTTTCGAAACTTCACTAAAAATAAGACGGCCATAGCCGAACCATTCTTCAGTAGCCATATCAGGGCTTTCCTGAACAATAGAGTTCACTAAGCGCTCGTAATCATATGAACGGCGAATTTCATTGAAAAACACCCAGCCTTCAGTGCGTTTATCATAGGCGTTTAAAATAACATCGCCGGGACGATAGAAATTCTTTAAGAAGCCCCCATTTGGATCTAAAGCAATATTTTTGCCGCCTCTAATGATGCTCTTAAATAACAGTTCATTGAAAATTGTGGTTTTACCAGTACCGGTTGTACCGGCAATCGAAAAATGCAAGTTCTCAGCGTATGTAGGTATGGGGATATTAGCCACGGTTAACTGGTTGACACCTCTTTCGCGTGTTTTATCAGCGAGTGTTCTGGCGCGAACAAGCTCTGTACCACGATAAATCTTTTTGAATCTTTCGCCTTTAAACACGCGTGATTTATCATAAATGATAAAAGCGATCAGACCGCCAACACCAATAAACCAGCCAGCAATTAAAGCTGACCATAAAGGCCATAGCGAAAAAGTATTCTTAACCAGATACGGAATCAGGTATTTAGCCGTGGATGGATCAATACCGTAGGTAAATTTTGCAACTAGAAACCATACCATCACTGGAGGCAAAGTAATTGCAAATAAAAATGCTAAGCCTCTTTCTCTATCGTCCATTTCAGCGCTCCTTTTTTGGTTCCCAGACTTTGTAGCCGTTACGTTCAACCTCTGCTTTTGCCGCTTTGGTTTTGCCCGGTTCTGCTATCGAGCGCAGGAGGATTAGCGTTTCAATAGCGAGTGATTCATGCAACATCATCTGTCCTGCCGGTGGGAATTTTACGCCAGATAGCGTTTCGGTTATTGCCTTCAGCTCATCGCGCAGTGGGCCAAAATCCGCATCTGAAGCACGGTCAAAAAGATAATCCAGTTTGCGATTTACGTCGCTCAGCCGGTCGGCAACTATTTTCAACCCGGACTCCCGATCACCTGGGCCAGCTTCAATGCAGCGCCGCAGATAATCTGACCGATTACCTCCTGAAACCAGGTCTATATAGGCCAAAAGTTCATCTGATACTTTTGCGGTTATTATTGGCATTCAGTCCTCACATTGTGCATTTTTTAAACAAAAAATTGGGATCTAACAAGCTGAAATCTTAGTATTACCAAAGTAATAAAGCAAACTCATTATAAAACAATGAGTTATTGGGTGTTTTTAATACCTAATTATTACCGAATATTGTTGCTATTTATTTTTTTATCTTTTAAATCAGTATGATAGCGTGATTTATCGCGCTGCGTTAGGTGTATAGCAGGTTAAGGGATAAAAAATCATCTTTTTTGGTAGGGGCGATCTACGTAGGTTAAGGACTAACTGGCTAAAAAGCGTTCAATATTCCGTATTCATGCTTGCATGAATACCAGTACAACAAAAGTACATCAAAATTACATCAAAATTACATCACTTGAAGGTTGACAGTACAACAAAATTACATCATTCTTTGGTCATGAGGTAGCCAGTACAACAAAAGTACATCAAAAGTACATCAAAATTACATCAAAATTACATCATTCTAAATGAGGGTACTATGAAGCCCAAAAGTATCAGGGCGGCACTTCAGTTGATGTTGCCGGAAATAGAAGAAATGCTGTCACTGGGAGTTTCCAGGGAGGAAATTTATAAGGCAGTTTCTGAACGCTTCGGCCTGGAAGGTGTGAACGTTCGTAGCTTTGATACGTCCCTATATAGAGCGCGGCAAATCCGGAAAAATGGAATGCACAATACACATGAAAGGATGCCGAACAATGATGATAGTGTATTGCACAATACACAAAAAGGAGGTAGCGAGAAAGGTGCAGAGGAAAGTGTATTGCACAATACACAAACGCCGCCTGAGCCTGAACCGCAAGGAAGTGAAAAAAAAGAAAGTCCCGGCATTATTGATAAAGAGTTCTTCAATAAAATCAGTGAAGATTTCGACCCTAAGATGTTCAATAAAAAATTCTGAGGTGATTTATGAAAGTAGCGGTAATTAATTACAGTGGCAGCGTTGGTAAAACCTTAATTTCATCCTACCTGTTAGCCCCGCGTCTGACTGGAGCAAAATTCTATGCGGTTGAAACTATCAACCAGTCTGCTTCCGATCTGGGGATTGAGAATGTTTCCATTTTTAAAGGTGATGACTTTTCACGGTTGATTGAAGATATTGTTTTTGAAGATGCCGGGATTATTGATATTGGTGCGTCAAACGTAGAAGCGTTCCTGATGGCAATGTCCCGCTTTGACAGTGGCGCGAATGAATTTGATAAGTATGTAATCCCGGTTACGCCTGATAATAAGGCCATTGATGAAAGCCTGAAAACAGCACATACGTTAAGTAAGGCAGGTGTAAGCAGCGATAAAATCATCTTTGTTCCAAACCGCATTAGTCCAGATAGTGAAGTAGAGGATGTACTGGCGCCGGTATTTGAATTTGTCAAACGAACGAAAGTTGGCAAAATCAGCAAGAAATCTGTTATTTATAACAGTGAAGTTTTCGAATATCTCGCGTATCACCGTATCTCATTCGAAGCATTGACCGCTGAAGATCCAGAAGAATTTAAAGCCCGCGCTAAACAAACAACGGATGCTGACGAGCGCAAAAAACTGGCCCGCCGTTATACCTACATGAAACAGGCAATTCCTGTTAAAGCTAATCTCGATAAAGCATATGCGGCTTTAATGGGAGAATAAAATGGAAAAGCAGCCAGATAAATTTGAAGTTCTGATGGATTGGTTTTTAGGTGACGCGAAGGAAATCACCGCAAGTCAGAAAGAAATGACTGAGATACTTTCTGCGCTTTCGGAAAAGCTGGCAAAAGACACCGAAAGTTTAGGAGAGACGGCAGACTCTCTTAAACGGACTTTAGTAGAAAACCAGCGTTCAATTAGCCTGGCAATTAGTGATGATGCTAAGGCGCGTGAGGAATTTCTGACGAAGTTCCGCCGCGCGCAGGCGTCCAGAGCTGAGACGTTAACCCGTCAGATCCTTTTTATTACAGCTGGCTGCACTATTGTGGGCGCCGCCGTGGGTGCCGCGATAGCCATAATTCTACTGAGATAATGTAAACCGGGCATGTCCCGGTTTTTTTTCAAGCGAAGCGCGGAGGCCGCAGGCCGGAGGCATTAGTGGCCGCCGCCCGAAGGGGCGAGACGCGTAGCGGCTCGATGCGCAGCACGGCAGAACGGCCCCGCAGGGGTAATGCCCGGTTTAATTCAACGTGACAGTCACGTGGAGGAAAAATATGAATGACCGACAGCGTGAACAAGCCCGTATTCGCCAGGCCCGGCGCCGCGCGCGACTCAAAGAGGAAGGCGCTAGCGTGACAGTCACGCTAACAAAACAGGAAGAAGCAATGTTACAGGAGCTTTGCCGGGTTCGTCGTCCAGGACGAACAGCCTATTCCACGAATGAGTTTTTCCAACTGCTGCTGATCCGAAACTGGCAACAGTGGCAGGAGCAAAAGGCGCAGCTGGGGAAATGCCAGGCTTGCGGAAAGCTGAAAGCGGAGGGAGGTTGCGGCGGCGAACGGCAGAGCGAAACCTTTAACTGCTGGCTAGCCGTCGAAGCAAACGAGCTTAATGTGTAGTGTATTGTGCTATACAGAAATTGCCAAAAGCAGCGCGGAGTAATAACTGAAACGGCCGCGCAGCGGAAAGAAAAAAGCCCGGTCAATCCGGGTTTTTTTCTTTCGGCGGCTCAGTAATCGTCTAGATCTCCGCAGCCCAGCGGGCAACAATTACGCTCAATACCGTGGCTGCAATAATCGTTTTCCCGATCCTGCCGGATTTCTTCCGCGATCTCGTCTTGGGTCAGATAGTCAAATTCACGCCGCGCTACCGCGATCAGTTCTTCCCGATACTCGGCCGGAACGCCAGCAAGATAGCCGTCAATAACCGCGCTCAGGCGGCGCTGATACAGTTCATAAATCAGGCCGCAGCGGGGCTGCTGTTCGCGCGCAAAACTCTCACACTGGCGACGAAAATCTTCAAGAGTCTGCTCAAGGGTTTGTGTGGTCATGTCGTTTGTCCTCGATCTTTCTGTTAAAGACCCGGCTTGGCCGGGTCGTCAGTGCTATTTAGTTTGTTGCAGCAGCTGGTCTAATTTTGCCGCCAGTGCATACGTCGATGTGAAAGCGCCTTGCAGGCGCTGATTAGGCAGCTGGTTGAACGCTTCGAGGCAGGCGCGCAGCAATAATTCTTTCTGAGATTCGACTTCTTTTTTCAGCTGGGAAGGGGTGGTAACAGTGGTCATGCTTACTCCTTAGTGATCCGATACCGGCAATTTTTCGGGTGGCGGTATTGCCTCCCGATGATTTAATTATCGGTGATTACGCCTTTAAAGTCAATACAAGTACGGAATTTATTTACATGTTTTTATGCCCGTCAGGGCATGGAAGGCGACCGCGCCGGACTCCACCGGACACCGGCCGCAAATCGCCGGAAACTGCGGGACTGACCGGAGCAACAGGCCAACCCCCCTTCCTGCTAAGCCATAACCCAGCCCGCCGCCACGCAGCTGCCGCACGTCCCCCACGGGGGTGCGCAGTGGGCGCCGCGCGCCTGCGCGCGGGTACAGCGGCCCGCCTGCGGGTCGCGGCGCCGTACTGCGAGTTAGCGGCCGCCGCGCGGCCGGTTACGGGGGACACCGCACCGTCACGGCCAGCGCCCCGCTGAGCTGCACAATCCACGGATAACACAATAGCGCACTGGCAAAGGATGCCGACGCCTGAAGGGCGTTGGCACCCCGAAGGGGCGGGGCGAGACGGGAACCGGCTCGATGCGCAGCACAGCAGAGCGGCCCCGAAGGGGTAACGCCCTGTGTGGCATCAGGATTTAGCGCAATGGCAGAACATGAGCTGGAGAGATCACCGGCAAGCAGCAGCAAAGGGGCGGCGCAGCCGCCCAGATGGCTGTTTGCCGATACCGGCGATTAATTAGAGCGGTGTTTAATATCCCCCGCGTGGCGGGGGACTAGGTTTCAGCAAGTCATGTTAAATACGTGTCCGTCATGTAAACTGAAATCCCCAATAAACAGATCCCGCGCATAGGCTACGATGTCAAAATATCGGGCTACGGATTCAGGAATTTCATTCAGTAGACCGCTATCATTCAGGTATTCCTCTGCAAAAGTTTCTTCGTCCTTAGCTTCGCCCATATAGGCATCTCTAAACAGGTCGAAATCAGTGCTATTAAACAGATCAACAAAGGCCACAAACGCCGCTTCGTTTCCTTCCTCGCGGGCTTGTTTAAAGCCGTTAATAAAATCCCAGTTGATATGGCACTCTGACGCCATATCAGACGGAATACCCTCCCAATCCTGGAACATAAATTCTGGATCAGCCTCATTTGCGTGTAACTCGCGGCAGCGCTCGTAAAACTCCTCTGAGCTATCAAAATCGGTCAGATCGAGCCAGGCTCCCGCAATGCTTCCGCAGTTGTATTTATGGTAAGTGCCAACATAAACAGAAGGGGTCGTAATATCAGTCATGGTGTACTCCTTAAAGCGCCGATACCGGCAATTTTTCGGGCGGCGGTATTGCCTCCCGATGATTTAATTATCGGTGATTACGCCTTTAAAGTCAATACAAGTACGGAATTTATTTACATGTTTTTATGCCCGTCAGGGCATGGAAGGCGACCGCGCCGGACTCCACCGGACACCGGCCGCAAATCGCCGGAAACTGCGGGACTGACCGGAGCAACAGGCCAACCCCCCTTCCTGCTAAGCCATAACCCAGCCCGCCGCCACGCAGCTGCCGCACGTCCCCCACGGGGGTGCGCAGTGGGCGCCGCGCGCCTGCGCGCGGGTACGGCGGCCCGCCTGCGGGTCGCGGCGCCGTACTGCGAGTTAGCGGCCGCCGCGCGGCCGGTTACGGGGGACACCGCACCGTCACGGCCAGCGCCCCGCTGAGCTGCACAATCCACGGATAACACAATAGCGCACTGGCAAAGGATGCCGACGCCTGAAGGGCGTTGGCACCCCGAAGGGGCGGGGCGGCCGCTTGCGGCCGGGCGAGTCCGGCGCAGGGTGTGGCCTGCCAAGCGGAGCGCGGAGGCCGAAGGCCGGAGGCGTTAGCGGCCGCTGCCCGCGTAAGCGGGGCGAGACGGGAACCGGCTCGATGCGCAGCACAGCAGAGCGGCCCCGAAGGGGTAACGCCCTGTGTGGCATCAGGATTTAGCACAATGTCAGAACATAAACTGGAGAGATCACCGGCAAGCAGCTGCAAAGGGGCGGCACAGCCGCCCCGATGGCTGTTACTTGTCTTTGTCGCGTAGCACTTTGATTAGGCCGGTTACGGCCGTAATCAGAGCGGCCAGCGAGGTGATGATTTGCGGTAGGTTTTCGAGGATGGTAGAGGTCATATAGCACCTGTAGAGAAGTTGGCGGGGTGTCGTTTCCGACGGCCGCACTGTAACCGGGCGAATAAGGCAGGTTGTCAACAGCTTGAGCGAAGCGTCTGTTGACAACCTGCCGCGCCCGGTTTCACTGCGGTCATAGGCGGAACGACCCACGCCAACGGAACGGCTTTATGACCGGGCAGCTGAGATACCGGCGAACCTGGCTGGCGGCTGACGCCAGCCGCCAAGCGCCAGCGCGGAGGGCGAAGCCCGGAGGCCAAGCGGAGCGCGGAGGCCGAAGGCCGGAGGCGTTAGCGGCCGCTGCCCGCGTAAGCGGGGCGAGACGGGAACCGGCTCGATGCGCAGCACAGCAGAGCGGCCCCGAAGGGGTAACGCCCGGAGTCTGCCGCTGTTTATCTCTCGTTCCATCTGAAATCGGCGGTAAGGCCATTAAAAGGGTCAGTTTATCAGGGGGGCGTTAGCCCCCCATGTTGTTAATCATCAGGCAATATCGTCTTTGTAGCAGGCATAACCGAAGCTAAGCTCTGTTTTCATATAGTGGCGGGCAAAGTCCCAGGCATCGTGGCCGAAGTCCTCATAATCTGCCAGGACGATTTCGCGGGCTTTGTGCCATTGCTGTACGGAAGAAAGCGGCAGAACAGGGCAGGGAAGCGACCAGTCAGTGACGGTGTTGCAGATCATATCTGCCAGACGCTCCAGGGAGCCGTAAACCAGCTCTGTGCGCAGATCCGCCACCATGCGTTGTTTACGCAGTGATGCCAGATAATCAATCTCTTTGGTTATATCAGAATTTAAGCGGGTCTGGTAATCCATGATGTACTCCTTTGCGCGCCGATACCGGCAATTTTGCGGGCGACGGTGTTGCCTCCCGATGATTTAATTATCGGTGATTATGTCCTCAAAGTCAATATAAGTACTGAATGTGCATACAAAATTTTATATCTTGCAAAGCGTTCATAGAGTGCCTGAATCGCTTTCTGACAGCCTCAATAAAAAAGGCGGGGATTACCCGCCTTTTTTCTTACAGCTGCTTACGTGGCTTTTTACGCGTCATATACAACGGTATCGCGCAGTCTACCGCGTACAAAAAGCACGCCAGCGCGCCGCAACCGTACAGAAACGCAAGCGGCTTATTATCGAAGTAGCTGAAAACCCCTGTCGCCGCACACAGGCCCAGAACAGAGACGCAGGCGCAGGTGATCTGCACCAGATCCCTGTATCCCGCACGAACGATAAACCAGGGCAGGGCAAGCGCAGCGGCGCTAAAAATTAATGCGAGAGGGACAAAAACGAGATAGTGATACATGTGAACTCCTTGATGGTTGCCGATACCGGCGATTGTTCGGGCGGCGGTATTGCCACCCGATGATTTAATTAGAGGTTTTGCGCGTCCAGGAGATTGACCTGAGCCGGGGTAACGTGAAACTTTTCCCCTTTATGGATCACGTTATGCGGGGCGCTAATTTCATCACTGATAAAGCTAACCGGGTAACGTTTTTTACCGCAAATCCGCTCGCTAAACCACGCCACTTTTGCCGCTGGCCGATCCACTGGATGAACAATCACACCGGCCATGCTGCAACCCGTTGCGGGTTCGTCCAGCGTAATGCTTACCGGGACTGTATCCCGGTAAAAAAACTTAACCGGCGGCACACCTGCCTGCGTAGCGGCTGCGACAACTGCAAGCCCGATAACCGCTATCCGATTAATAAGCATTTTATTCCCCTTACTCATGCTGATATCACCTTGCCAGCTGTTACCAGTTTACGAAATTCGCTTTCATGAATTTCACGCCCATGCTCAAGCGTTGAATACACGTTGCCGATAAGCCAGTTACCAGCCGTTTTTGTCTCGGTATACCACCATGCTTCTGTCAGAGTAAGCAGCGGTTCGCTATCCTCGCCCTTCTCATAGATCCAGATTTTAGTGACGTCTTTACCCGTTTCGTTGCTGCCCTGAATGGTAGGGTCAAAGGTATGTTCAATCTCTATATCGAAGTAACGCTGAAGGAAGTTAGTAAAGTGCATGACGACTCCTGTAAGCGCCGATACCGGCAATTTTTCGGGTGGCGGTGTTGCCTCCCGATGATTTAATTATCGGTGATTACGCCTTTAAAGTCAATACAAGTACGGAATTTATTTACATGTTTTTATGCCCGTCAGGGCATGGAAGGCGACCGCGCCGGACTCCACCGGACACCGGCCGCAAATCGCCGGAAACTGCGGGACTGACCGGAGCAACAGGCCAACCCCCCTTCCTGCTAAGCCATAACCCAGCCCGCCGCCACGCAGCTGCCGCACGTCCCCCACGGGGGTGCGCAGTGGGCGCCGCGCGCCTGCGCGCGGGTACGGCGGCCCGCCTGCGGGTCGCGGCGCCGTACTGCGAGTTAGCGGCCGCCGCGCGGCCGGTTACGGGGGACACCGCACCGTCACGGCCAGCGCCCCACTGAGCTGCACAATCCACGGATAATGCAGGAGACGAATCATGATAGGAGGCTGAAGGGGAAATGAGCGGCAGCAGGGGAAGGGGTTGCCAAGCGGAGCGCGGAGGCCGCAGGCCGGAGGCGTCAGTGGCAGCTGCCCGCGTGAGCGGGGCGAGACGCGTAGCGGCTCGATGCGCAGCACAGCAGAACGGCCCCGGAGGGGTGACGTCCGGGGGTTCGCTTTTAAAGATTTTCGACCACATCAGTAAATCGTAGTGACACCATGAAGCAAAAGTATCGTGCAGACCAGAATCAACAACAGTAACAGCAGACCTTTTTTTCGACGTAATAAAACCGGCCCCAAAGCGCCCGCAAGAAGCACACTCAACACGATTTCCGTTATGCTAATCGTATTCATAATCTCTCACGTTTCCCTTTTTAGAACTCTGCCACACACGGATAAAACCTTATAACAAAGCAACAAAACCCGTTATTCAGACACGGTAATGCCTAGTTTTTTTGCCAGAATTTCAGATGACAAAGAAACCCTTATCGACTTCCCGGTTACAAGGTGAATGATTGTGGCTTCATGCCCTTCAACAGAGTGGGATATTAACTCACGCTGAATGATATGCGTCTCTCCATCATTTCCCGTCACGGCTATTAGGCTCTCTGTAGAACAGGGGTTGATACTACTAATGTTGGTGTTGTTTTCGGTTTTGTTCAGCATCGCTGATCCTCAAATATCGGTTTGTGTTACGTCTGCCGCTTTGCGCTGGATAAGCGACTTAAAGAAATCCGACGCCTTCAGAATATCGCTATCCTGGAAGTCGGGAAATGTCGCTTCTGTCAGCTCCTGCGCCGTACCTGCCCGTATAACGGTTTCATCGCGGATCATCGTTCGCTTAACGCCATCAGCCTGTTTTTTGCTGAAGGAGTGCCGGAAAATAATCGCGTATTGGCCGCCGCTATCCTGATGAACAGAAGTATCCCAGCGATGATTACCCTGTTTACGATAGTGGTGATAGATTTGCTGGCCGTAGCGCTCCTGATCGGAATTACGGTAATCGAACATTAACAGTTCCAAAAGCATTAACCGATCTGGCAATTGCCAGGCGGTAGGGTGTTGAAGTGTCGCTAACATAGTTTCCCCTGAGCGTGACAGTCACGATAAGGCGGGCTTTGCCCGCCTGGTTATCAGTTAATCAATGGCACGATAAATACGATTCTGGCTTTCGTTCTCCAGCGTATTAACGTACTCCCGCAACAGGTGATACCGGTTAGCCATCGTTTCGTTCAGTTCGGCTTTGCCTTCTTCATATGCCAGCCCGCAAAAGTAACTGTAGGCATACAGACAAACAATAATCCCTACTTCGCGCGCGCTGCATTCACCTTCAAAATAGTTAGGTAACGAGAGCCAAAGAGGTTGGGGCGCTTCCATAAAAAACGCGCCATTGCTGGCCTGAAGGTATTCCCAATACCCTCCCTGGTAGTCTTTAGCGTAACGATTCAGAAAGGACTGAATGAAGTGATCTGCGCTGAAGAAAGCGCCACGAAATGCCGCAGGCATGAAGTTCATGCGGGCGTTTTCAGAAATGTAGCGGGCGGTGATTTCGATAGTTTCCATGATACTTCCTCTTTAAGCCGATACCGGCGATGGTTAAGCGGCAGGCACATCACCTGCCACTTTTTAATTATCGTACAATGGGGCGTTAAAGTCAATACAAGTACGGATTATATTTACCTAATTTTATGCCCGTCAGAGCATGGAAGGCGACCTCGCCGGACTCCACCGGACACCGGGGGCAAATCGCCGGAAACTGCGGGACTGACCGGAGCGACAGGCCACCCCCCTCCCTGCTAGCCCGCCGCCACGCGGCCGGTTACAGGGGACACTGAGAAAGCAGAAAGCCAACAAACACTATATATAGCGTTCGTTGGCAGCTGAAGCAGCACTACATATAGTAGAGTACCTGTAAAACTTGCCAACCTGACCATAACAGCGATACTGTATAAGTAAACAGTGATTTGGAAGATCGCTATGAAGGTCGATATTTTTGAAAGCTCCGGCGCCAGCCGGGTACACAGCATCCCTTTTTATCTGCAAAGAATTTCTGCGGGGTTCCCCAGCCCGGCCCAGGGCTATGAAAAGCAGGAGTTAAACCTGCATGAGTATTGTGTTCGTCACCCTTCAGCAACTTACTTCCTGCGGGTTTCTGGCTCGTCAATGGAAGATGGCCGCATCCATGATGGTGACGTACTGGTTGTGGATCGCTCGCTGACGGCCAGCCACGGCTCAATCGTAGTCGCCTGCATCCATAATGAATTTACCGTGAAGCGGCTACTGCTGAGGCCCAGACCCTGCCTGATGCCGATGAACAAAGATTTTCCTGTGTACTACATTGACCCGGATAATGAGAGCGTTGAAATCTGGGGAGTGGTTACGCATTCCCTTATCGAGCATCCGGTATGTTTGCGCTGATTGATGTCAATGGCATGTACGCCAGCTGTGAGCAGGCATTTAGGCCAGATCTGGCAAACCGAGCAGTGGCCGTTTTATCCAACAATGACGGCAACATTGTGGCCCGTAATTACCTGGCGAAGAAAGCGGGCCTGAAAATGGGCGATCCGTACTTCAAAGTCAGACCCATAATCGAGCGTCATAACATCGCTATTTTTAGCTCTAATTACACTCTCTATGCCTCCATGTCGGCCCGGTTCGCGGCCGTAGTTGAGTCCCTTGCAAGCCACGTCGAACAGTATTCAATCGACGAGCTTTTTGTTGACTGCAAAGGGATAACGGCCGCCATGAGCCTTGACGCTTTCGGGCGCCAACTGCGCGAGGAAGTCAGGCGACACACAACGCTGGTATGCGGGGTCGGTATTGCCCGTACTAAGACGCTGGCGAAGCTGTGTAACCACGCTGCAAAAACATGGCCCGCTACTGGCGGGGTGGTTGCTCTGGACGATGGCGCCAGACTGAAGAAATTAATGAGCATCCTGCCGGTTGCGGAAGTCTGGGGCGTCGGCCATCGTACAGAGAAAGCACTCGCCACAATGGGGATCAAAACGGTGCTGGATTTAGCCAGGGCAGATACGCGCCTAATCCGTAAGACGTTTGGTGTTGTGCTTGAAAGAACGGTACGGGAGCTACGCGGCGAGGCTTGCTTCAGCCTGGAAGAAAACCCTCCGGCGAAGCAGCAGATTGTTGTATCGCGCTCATTCGGCCAACGCGTAGTAGCCCTGGCGGATATGCAGCAGGCGATCACCGGATTTGCAGCGCGCGCAGCTGAAAAACTGCGTAATGAGCGGCAATACTGCCGCGTCATAAGCGTCTTTATCCGCACCAGTCCTTATTCAGTGCGTGATACACAGTATGCCAATCAGGCAACCGAAAAACTGACGGTGGCAACCCAGGACAGCCGCACGATAATTCAGGCGGCACAAGCCGCGCTGGCGCGGATCTGGCGGGAAGATATTGCGTATGCAAAAGCAGGGATCATGCTGGCCGATTTCAGCGGAAAGGAGGCCCAGCTGGATTTATTCGACTCTGCTACGCCTTCAGCTGGCAGCGAGGCGTTAATGGCTGTTCTCGATGGCATAAACCGGCGTGGCAAGAGCCAGCTGTTTTTTGCAGGCCAGGGCATCGATAACTCCTTTGCCATGCGCCGTCAGATGTTGTCACCTGATTACACGACAGACTGGCGCTCGATACCAACAGCAACCATCAAATAATTACCGGCGCCGCACGCGGGCCGGTCAACCCCTCAACCGGCCGAAACGAGTTTCGGCGCGGTTTCGCGGTTTTCGGTAAAAGGCGTTTCATCTGTATAAAAGATCAGCTAAATTATGTGTATTGCACAATACATATATGTGAGGTTAACAGTGAATTTGCCTACGCCCGAAACCTACGATGAACTTCAGAGAGCCTACGATTTTTTTAATGAGAAGCTATTCAGCAACGAGCTGCCGCCATGCCTGATAACGTTGCAGCGTGAGAAGCGAACGTATGGCTATTGTTCCTTTAAGCGTTTCGTCGGCCGTGAGAGTGGGTACACGGTAGACGAGATCGCTATGAATCCGGTGTATTTCTCGATCAGAACCATAAAGGCCACGCTTTCAACACTGGTGCATGAGATGGTTCATCAGTGGCAATTCCATTTTGGCGAGCCTGGCCGCCGTGGCTATCACAACAAACAGTGGGCGGCCCGGATGGAACGGGTAGGACTAATGCCTTCTGATACCGGCGAACCGGGAGGCAGGAAAGTGGGCCAGAGCATGACCCATTATATTATTGCCGGTGGCCCTTTCGATATGGCCTGTGATGAACTGCTGACAGGCCATTTCCGGCTTTCCTGGATGGACAGGTTTCCGCCTTACCAGCCTAAGCCTGGCGCTGTGCTAAGCCCTACAGGAAAAGGCTATATTGACGACGAGGAAGATGATAGCGAACACGAACAGGAGGTGGAGGAAGGGCGCGACCCGGTTGAACTCGACGACGAGATCATAGAGGCCATGCGATTTGTAACCCCGCCGCCTGAAGCGCCGGTGAACAAAACAAACCGGGAAAAGTACAGCTGCCCGGTGTGTCATATCAATCTCTGGGGTAAACCGGGGATAGTGGTTTACTGTGGTGGCGAGCACTGTAATAAAGCCGCGTTAGTAGTCTTAAAATAAAGTCCTTTCGGACTTTATTTTTTTTCCATTTCCGAGGTCGTGATGTTATTAATGCTGTACTTCGCGGCTTCTTTTAAAACAGTTTCAGCAAGGCTTGCTGGTATCCAGACCTGAACTAATTTTAATGGTTCGCCGTTCTCGGCTTTAAGAGTGGTGTTCTGGTACAAATCCCAGATTCGCTTAACGGTGCTGGAAATGTTTTGCTTGGAACGGCCTACTCGCGTGGCTACGTCTGATGATTTCTCACCTTTGACAAGCACGGAATAGCCAATATCTGTTGTGATGTGTGCAAAGGAAGCCATTTGCGGCAGCAGCTGTTTCCATTCTGTTTCTGAAATTCTGTTTTTCTGAGCCATCTGTGGCGCCTCCGTAGTTTTGGTTACAGAAAGGATATACTCAGAATAAACTGGGGTCAATACAAGTACGATTTTTATAAACTTTATTTTATTTGAGGGTGAGGCCCGGTGCGGCAGCAGCGCGGGCCTCGATGGTGCCGCGAAGGTGCTGGCGCCATGCTTGGATTAAAACATGAACCGTGAAGAACTGCGAAACTTGTTTTCGCGGTTCTGAGGGGTTGACCGAGCCGCGAAGCGGCGCTGGTAAGCGATGATATGCACATATCCACAGGCATATTTTTAAAAGGTATTTTATAGATTTTTTATCTTTTTAAAGTCTTTTAGAGCTATATAACTCATTGATTTAAAATCATAAATAAGTGTTATCTCTGGGAATCCGCCCACCTTGTTATGGGAATTGGCCCACCTATCTATGGGAAACACCCCACCTTACTATGGGAATTAGCCCACCTTGTTATGGGAATTGGCCCACCTTAGACGAAACTGTAAAAAATGTATTTACTTGTTTGAACTTTGTGGTAGTGTGGAGAGTAATTTTTAACCCACAAAGGCAAGGCTCATGGATAAGTTGCTGAACAAAAAGATAAAAGTTAAGCAGTCTAACGAGCTTACCGAAGCTGCTTACTACCTCTCGCTAAAAGCAAAGCGCGTTCTCTGGTTATGTCTTATGCAGACGTATTTCACAGCTTCAGTAAGCGAAGATGATGATGAGATGGCTGTACTCGGTGACTCTACTTTCAAAGTAAAGGTGGCTGACTATGAGCAAATTTTTCAGGTAAGCCGTAACCAGGCTATCAAGGATGTTAAAGAAGGCGTGTTTGAGTTAAGCCGTTCTGCGGTAATCTTTTACCCGAAAGAAGGGAGTTTTGACTGCGTCGCGCGCCCCTGGCTAACAGAGGCTGGCAGCCGATCAGCTCGTGGTATCTGGGAAATCGAATTTAACCATAAACTCCTGCGGTACATTTACGGCCTGACGAACCAGTTCACCACCTACTCGCTCCGCGATTGTGGCAGTCTTCGAAATCCACGGACGATCCGCCTTTATGAAAGTCTTGCTCAATTCAAATCTTCAGGCTTATGGGTTACTACTCATGCTTGGTTAAATGACCGTTTCCTTTTGCCGGAATCCCAACAGAAGAACTTGGCAGAGTTGAAACGATCTTTCCTTGATCCTGCACTCAAGCAGATAAATGAGAAAACACCTTTACTTGCTAAGTATAGTATTGATGATTCAGGAAAATTTCTGTTCTCAATAATTGATAAGCAAAATCCCGTCTGACATAAATCAGCACACATGAGCCTGTCATTTGACAAATTTTTGTCATGAAGATGGGCGAATTTCCACACAGCACCGGCGCCCGGCAAGGTGGGCGGATTCCCACACGGCACCGGCGCCCGGCAAGGTGGGCGGATTCCCACACGGCACCGGCGCCCGGCAAGGTGGGCGGATTCCCACACGGCTCCGGCGCCCGGCAAGGTGGGCGGATTCCCACACGGCACCGGCGCCCGGCAAGGTGGGCGGATTCCCACACGGCTCCGGCGCCCGGAAAGGGTGGGCGGATTTCCACACAGCACCGGCGCCCGGCAAGGTGGGCGGATTCCCACACGGCACCGGCGCCCGGCAAGGTGGGCGGATTCCCACACAGCACCGGCGCCCGGCAAGGTGGGCGGATTCCCACACGGCACCGGCGCCCGGCAAGGTGGGCGGATTCCCACACGGCACCGGCGCCCGGCAAGGTGGGCGGATTTCCACACGGCACCGGCGCCCGGCAAGGTGGGCGGATTCCCACACGGCACCGGCGCCCGGCAAGGTGGGCGGATTCCCACACAGCACCGGCGCCCGGCAAGGTGGGCGGATTCCCACACGGCACCGGCGCCCGGCAAGGTGGGCGGATTCCCACACGGCTCCGGCGCCCGGAAAGGGTGGGCGGATTTCCACACAGCACCGGCGCCCGGCAAGGTGGGCGGATTCCCACACGGCACCGGCGCCCGGAAAGGGTGGGCGGATTTCCACACAGCACCGGCGCCCGGCAAGGTGGGCGGATTTCCACACGGCACCGGCGCCCGGCAAGGTGGGCGGATTCCCACACGGCACCGGCGCCCGGCAAGGTGGGCGGATTCCCACACGGCTCCGGCGCCCGGCAAGGTGGGCGGATTCCCACACGGCACCGGCGCCCGGCAAGGTGGGCGGATTCCCACACGGCTCCGGCGCCCGGAAAGGGTGGGCGGATTTCCACACAGCACCGGCGCCCGGCAAGGTGGGCGGATTCCCACACGGCACCGGCGCCCGGCAAGGTGGGCGGATTCCCACACGGCTCCGGCGCCCGGAAAGGGTGGGCGGATTTCCACACAGCACCGGCGCCCGGCAAGGTGGGCGGATTCCCACACGGCACCGGCGCCCGGAAAGGGTGGGCGGATTTCCACACAGCACCGGCGCCCGGCAAGGTGGGCGGATTTCCACACGGCACCGGCGCCCGGCAAGGTGGGGGGATTCCCACACGGCACCGGCGCCCGGCAAGGTGGGCGGATTCCCACACGGCACCGGCGCCCGGCAAGGTGGGCGGATTCCCACACAGCACCGGCGCCCGGCAAGGTGGGCGGATTCCCACACAGCACCGGCGCCCGGCAAGGTGGGCGGATTCCCACACGGCACCGGCGCCCGGCAAGGTGGGCGGATTTCCACACGGCTCCGGCGCCCGGAAAGGGTGGGCGGATTTCCACACAGCACCGGCGCCCGGCAAGGTGGGCGGATTCCCACACGGCACCGGCGCCCGGCAAGGTGGGCGGATTCCCACACGGCTCCGGCGCCCGGAAAGGGTGGGCGGATTTCCACACAGCACCGGCGCCCGGCAAGGTGGGCGGATTCCCACACGGCACCGGCGCCCGGAAAGGGTGGGCGGATTTCCACACAGCACCGGCGCCCGGCAAGGTGGGCGGATTTCCACACGGCACCGGCGCCCGGCAAGGTGGGGGGATTCCCACACGGCACCGGCGCCCGGCAAGGTGGGCGGATTCCCACACGGCACCGGCGCCCGGCAAGGTGGGCGGATTCCCACACAGCACCGGCGCCCGGCAAGGTGGGCGGATTCCCACACAGCACCGGCGCCCGGCAAGGTGGGCGGATTCCCACACGGCACCGGCGCCCGGCAAGGTGGGCGGATTTCCACACGGCACCGGCACCCGGCAAGGTGGGCGGATTCCCACACGGCACCGGCGCCCGGCAAGGTGGGCGGATTTCCACACAGCACCGGCGCCCGGCAAGGTGGGTGGATTCCCACACGGCACCGGCGCCCGGTAAGGTGGGCGGATTTCCACACGACAGCGGCGCCCGGCAAGATGGGCGGATTCCCATATCGACATGTATGTAGCTTGTGTTATCCGTGGATTGTGCAGCTCAGCGGGTCGCTGGTCGTATGGCGTAGTGTCCCCCGTAACCGGCCGCGTGCGGCCGCTAACTCGCAGTACGGCGCCGCGACCCGAAGGCGGGCCGCCGTTCCCGCGCGCAGGCGCGCGGCGCCCACTGCGCACCCCCGTGGGGGACATACGGCAGCTGTGTGGCGGTGAGCGGGATTAGGGCTTTGCAGGGAGGGGGCTGGGTCGGGCGATACGTTCAGCATTGCGGTTTCCGGCGATTTGCGGCCGGTGCCCGTTTAACTCCGGCGTGGTCGCCTTCCATGCCCTGACGGCATAAGAAAATAAAACCGCCATGCTGCGGTCATTCATGATTTTGTGGTGTAGCGATAAATAGTCATGCGAGAAACGTTGAAGCGCTTAGCAACTGCACCAACTGTCATTTCAGGATCAGCAAGTAAGATTCTAATTTGTTTAACATCTTCTTCAGAAAGTGACGGTTTTCTCCCTCCCACACGGCCCCTTGCGCGTGCAGCTGCAAGGCCTGAGCGCGTTCTTTCAATATTGCGGTTGCGTTCAAAGCTAGAGAATATCGCCATCAGATGAGTATAGATTTCCCCTATAACTGGCGCATTTGTGTCTATTCTGTCCTTGATGGCTATGAAAGTTATTCCGCGTTTCTTCAGGTCGTCGAGTAAAGTAATGACTTGACCCAATGAACCGCCGAGCCGATCTAGTGCCCAAACTACTAGGGTATCTCCCTCGCGCAATGCTTTCAGGCAGTTCTCCAGTTCCGGCGCACCTTTTTTGTCGCGCTTTGGGCCGCTACGTGAGGTCTGATCCTGATAGATTTGCTCACATCCAGCTTTTGTTAGTTCGTCAACCTGGTGCGCCACATCCTGAAGATGCGTAGATTTACGTGCATAGCCGATTTTCATTCTTTTCTCGCTAATTAGTTATGGGGTTATTGTTATGTTGATACAGTAACGAGTTTTGTTACATGAGGGGAGTCATTTTTCGGGAGAAGTCAGGACTTTTCAAGACTGTCACAAAAACCATCGTTTTTGATACATTAATTTAACCAATAGGTTGCAGATCAAATCGCCTGTAACAGCCTTTCTGGCTGTTTGTCGTTTTCAGAAGACGGCTGCACTGAACGTCAGAAGCCGACTGCACTATAGCAGCGGAGGGGTTGGATCCATCAGGCAACGACGGGCTGCTGCCGGCCATCAGCGGACGCAGGGAGGACTTTCCGCAACCGGCCGTTCGATGCGGCACCGATGGCCTTCGCGCAGGGGTAGTGAATCCGCCAGGATTGACTTGCGCTGCCCTACCTCTCACTAGTGAGGGGCGGCAGCGCATCAAGCGGTGAGCGCACTCCGGCACCGCCAACTTTCAGCACATGCGTGTAAATCATCGTCGTAGAGACGTCGGAATGGCCGAGCAGATCCTGCACGGTTCGAATGTCGTAACCGCTGCGGAGCAAGGCCGTCGCGAACGAGTGGCGGAGGGTGTGCGGTGTGGCGGGCTTCGTGATGCCTGCTTGTTCTACGGCACGTTTGAAGGCGCGCTGAAAGGTCTGGTCATACATGTGATGGCGACGCACGACACCGCTCCGTGGATCGGTCGAATGCGTGTGCTGCGCAAAAACCCAGAACCACGGCCAGGAATGCCCGGCGCGCGGATACTTCCGCTCAAGGGCGTCGGGAAGCGCAACGCCGCTGCGGCCCTCGGCCTGGTCCTTCAGCCACCATGCCCGTGCACGCGACAGCTGCTCGCGCAGGCTGGGTGCCAAGCTCTCGGGTAACATCAAGGCCCGATCCTTGGAGCCCTTGCCCTCCCGCACGATGATCGTGCCGTGATCGAAATCCAGATCCTTGACCCGCAGTTGCAAACCCTCACTGATCCGCATGCCCGTTCCATACAGAAGCTGGGCGAACAAACGATGCTCGCCTTCCAGAAAACCGAGGATGCGAACCACTTCATCCGGGGTCAGCACCACCGGCAAGCGCCGCGACGGCCGAGGTCTTCCGATCTCCTGAAGCCAGGGCAGATCCGTGCACAGCACCTTGCCGTAGAAGAACAGCAAGGCCGCCAATGCCTGACGATGCGTGGAGACCGAAACCTTGCGCTCGTTCGCCAGCCAGGACAGAAATGCCTCGACTTCGCTGCTGCCCAAGGTTGCCGGGTGACGCACACCGTGGAAACGGATGAAGGCACGAACCCAGTGGACATAAGCCTGTTCGGTTCGTAAACTGTAATGCAAGTAGCGTATGCGCTCACGCAACTGGTCCAGAACCTTGACCGAACGCAGCGGTGGTAACGGCGCAGTGGCGGTTTTCATGGCTTGTTATGACTGTTTTTTTGTACAGTCTATGCCTCGGGCATCCAAGCAGCAAGCGCGTTACGCCGTGGGTCGATGTTTGATGTTATGGAGCAGCAACGATGTTACGCAGCAGGGCAGTCGCCCTAAAACAAAGTTAACCCAGGATGAGAACCTTGAAAGTATCATTGATGGCTGCGAAAGCGAAAAACGGCGTGATTGGTTGCGGTCCAGACATACCCTGGTCCGCGAAAGGGGAGCAGCTACTTTTTAAAGCATTGACCTACAATCAGTGGCTTCTGGTGGGTCGCAAGACGTTTGAATCTATGGGCGCACTCCCCAATAGGAAATACGCGGTCGTTACCCGCTCAGGTTGGACATCAAATGATGACAATGTAGTTGTATTTCAGTCAATCGAAGAGGCCATGGACAGGCTAGCTGAATTCACCGGTCACGTTATAGTGTCTGGTGGCGGAGAAATTTACCGAGAAACATTACCCATGGCCTCTACGCTCCACTTATCGACGATCGACATCGAGCCAGAGGGGGATGTTTTCTTCCCGAGTATTCCAAATACCTTCGAAGTTGTTTTTGAGCAACACTTTACTTCAAACATTAACTATTGCTATCAAATTTGGAAAAAGGGTTAACAAAGCTATGCAATCGACGGCAAAAAGCTTCGTTCGCTTCGCGCACTACGCCTTTTCCGCGATTGATAGCGACGTTATGTGAATATTGAAATGAGCATTCCAAAGAAAGGAAGTAGAAAAATTATCGTGGGCGAAAATGAGTTTTTGTGGCTCATTAGGTCAAAACTCACATATTCGCAGGACTGTTTAGGTACAGAAATGACTGCGGTCGTTGAACCGGATGCCGGTCCTCACTGATGAAGAAGTGAACACCGTACGGGAATCGTGCCGGCAGCTTGGAGCTATCGGCCGGAACCTCAACCAGGTGGCCAGGGCCTTGAACATCGAGTTCAGGGAAAGTGACAAGCTCAAGCAAGAGGCCATCGAAAAACTGGCCGAACGGATCGACCAGCATTTGGACCATGTGTCTGAGCTGTTCGATAAGACCTGGAGCCGGTGGCACGATTGTCATTTTCAGAAGACGACTGCACCAGTTGATTGGGCGTAATGGCTGTTGTGCAGCCAGCTCCTGACAGTTCAATATCAGAAGTGATCTGCACCAATCTCGACTATGCTCAATACTCGTGTGGGCTCTGTTGCAAAAATCGTGAAGCTTGAGCATGCTTGGCGGAGATTGGACGGACGGAACGATGACGGATTTCAAGTGGCGCCATTTCCAGGGTGATGTGATCCTGTGGGCGGTGCGCTGGTATTGTCGCTATCCGATCAGCTATCGCGACCTTGAGGAAATGCTGGCGGAACGCGGCATTTCGGTCGACCATACGACGATCTATCGCTGGGTCCAGTGCTACGCCCCGGAGATGGAGAAGCGGCTGCGCTGGTTCTGGCGGCGTGGCTTTGATCCGAGCTGGCGCCTGGATGAAACCTACGTCAAGGTGCGGGGCAAGTGGACCTACCTGTACCGGGCAGTCGACAAGCGGGGCGACACGATCGATTTCTACCTGTCGCCGACCCGCAGCGCCAAGGCAGCGAAGCGGTTCCTGGGCAAGGCCCTGCGAGGCCTGAAGCACTGGGAAAAGCCTGCCACGCTCAATACCGACAAAGCGCCGAGCTATGGTGCAGCGATCACCGAATTGAAGCGCGAAGGAAAGCTGGACCGGGAGACGGCCCACCGGCAGGTGAAGTATCTCAATAACGTGATCGAGGCCGATCACGGAAAGCTCAAGATACTGATCAAGCCGGTGCGCGGTTTCAAATCGATCCCCACGGCCTATGCCACGATCAAGGGATTCGAAGTCATGCGAGCCCTGCGCAAAGGACAGGCTCGCCCCTGGTGCCTGCAGCCCGGCATCAGGGGCGAGGTGCGCCTTGTGGAGAGAGCTTTTGGCATTGGGCCCTCGGCGCTGACGGAGGCCATGGGCATGCTCAACCACCATTTCGCAGCAGCCGCCTGATCGGCGCAGAGCGACAGCCTACCTCTGACTGCCGCCAATCTTTGCAACAGAGCCTCCGTCGCCATGCTCACCTCGCTTTGGTGCACACGAGTATTGAGCATAGTCGAGATTGGTGCAGATCACTTCTGATATTGAACTGTCAGGAGCTGGCTGCACAACAGCCATTACGCCCAATCAACTGGTGCAGTCGTCTTCTGAAAATGACACTGTTTGTATATAATCATGAAAAAATGGTGAGTAGAGTTTCAGGGTAACAGGGGATGCTTATGTCGGTTTTCCACAACTGGCTACTTGAGATCGCATGTGAGAATTACTTCGTCTACATCAAACGCCTTTCCGCCAACGATACCGGCGCAACAGGTGGTCACCAGGTAGGGCTTTATATCCCTTCAGGTATCGTTGAAAAACTCTTTCCGTCTATCAACCATACCCGTGAACTGAACCCTTCGGTTTTTCTCACCGCACATGTGTCATCGCATGATTGCCCTGACAGCGAAGCCAGGGCAATTTATTATAACAGCCGTCATTTTGGTAAAACCCGGAATGAAAAAAGGATTACCCGCTGGGGTAGAGGCAGCCCACTTCAGGATCCTGAAAATACAGGGGCTCTGACGCTCCTGGCTTTCAAGCTTGATGAGCAAGGGGGGGACTGTAAGGAAGTAAATATTTGGGTATGCGCCAGCACTGATGAAGAGGACGTCATTGAGACCGCTATTGGTGAAGTTATACCCGGAGCGCTTATATCCGGCCCCGCAGGACAGATTCTAGGCGGACTATCTCTACAGCAAGCGCCAGTAAATCATAAATATATTCTACCTGAAGACTGGCACCTGCGCTTTCCGTCGGGAAGTGAAATTATTCAGTATGCAGCCAGCCATTATGTGAAAAATTCCCTTGATCCGGATGAGCAACTTCTTGACCGCCGGCGCGTGGAGTACGACATATTTCTATTGGTTGAGGAACTGCATGTTCTGGATATCATCCGGAAAGGATTTGGCTCTGTGGATGAATTTATTGCGCTGGCCAATTCTGTCAGCAATCGCCGTAAATCCAGAGCCGGGAAGTCGCTGGAACTGCACCTGGAGCATCTATTCATTGAGCACGGCCTGCGACACTTTGCGACGCAGGCCATCACAGAAGGTAATAAAAAACCCGATTTCCTTTTCCCTTCCGCAGGGGCTTACCACGATACTGAGTTTCCCGTAGAAAATCTGCGCATGCTGGCAGTCAAGACTACCTGTAAGGATCGCTGGCGTCAGATACTGAATGAGGCCGATAAAATTCATCAGGTGCATCTGTTTACACTCCAGGAGGGAGTTTCTCTGGCTCAATATCGGGAGATGCGGGAGTCGGGTGTCAGATTGGTCGTGCCATCATCTCTGCACAAAAAATACCCGGAGGCGGTGAGAGCTGAGCTAATGACGCTAGGTGCGTTTATTGCTGAGCTGACAGGGCTTTACGCAGATATTCCATAGATTATCTCCCGGCATAAATACCGGGAGGAGCGATCAGATTCGTTCAACCTTGCACGAATCGGCATTAACCGCTTTCAGGATATAAGGTTCAAGCAGTTTGGCTACGGCTTCAAACACGGGCACCACTACGGAGTTACCGAACTGCCTGTACGACTGAGTGTCTGACACAGGAATGCGAAAAGGCCTGCCATCTACTTTTTCAAAACCCATAAGGCGCGCGCACTCTCGCGGAGTCAGCCTGCGGGGCCGATGCGCCTGATTTTCTTCGTTCGCGAAGTCTGTTTCACCTGTGGCCATATCCCAGCCACGGTCTATCAGAATTTCAGACCCGTCTTTGTGATAGCGAGCAGAAAGCGTACGGGCAATGCTTTCTTTATTTTCAGGATTAACGAGGCCAAAACCGAATCCGTTACCCTTAGCTGCGTGCTTTTTGGCGTAGTTATAGAGATACTCCCAGAGTTTCGGCGTCAGTATATATTTGCTGTCAACCACGGGTTCCAGCAGTTCGCCAAATGACGGACGCTGTTCCGGATAAAAACGACTAATATCGCGCAGGGTAAAGCCCTGGTGAATGTTCAGATCACGGCGGAAACCGACCAAAACGATACGTTCTCGGTGCTGAGGTAAAAAGTGCTTTCCGTCGATAACTTTAGGATCGTTTTTGCCCATCTCAGCTGCATCCGCAACTTCATAGCCCAGTTCGTCGAGGGTATCCATGATGACTTTAAAGGTTTTACCCTTGTCATGGCTCTTCAGGTTTTTAACGTTTTCAAGAACAAAGATGGCAGGTTTTTTTGCGCGGATAATACGCGCCACATCGAAGAAAAGCGTTCCCTGAGCCTCACATTCGAAACCATGCGCGCGCCCGAGCGAGTTTTTCTTGCTTACGCCCGCAAGGCTAAACGGTTGACAGGGGAAACCTGCTAGAAGTACATCATGATCCGGCACATGCTCATTAATGTAAGCATAGGCATCGTTTTCAGGTACTTCAGGTTTATCACTGAGCGTGACTTCACGAATATCGAGATTGAAAGTGTGTTCCTGAGCATCGTTAAACCAGTTAGCTTTATATGTGCGCACAGCCTCTTTATTCCATTCACTGGTAAAAACGCACTGGCCACCGATGGTTTCGAAGCCCTTCCGTATACCTCCAATCCCAGCAAACAGGTCAATAAACCGGAAGGCATAGTCAGGGTGATGTGCAGGCGCTTCCGGAAGCATTTTTCGTAGAAGTTCCTCTTCGGCTAACGTCAGCGTCTTAGGTGAGCACTTACCATTAATCCAGCGATTAAGAGTCTCGCGACTCCACTCATTTTTACCAACTTTTCTAAGCAGTTCAGCCACGTACTTCTGGTCATAGATTTCCAGCACCTGCCCGAGCAGCTTTTTATCATTTTCCTGTCGCAGTTGTTCTTCCGCTTCTGCTTTCTCAAGCAGATCCTGCGCCAGTAATTCAAATTCAGACATATTGCCTCCATTGGGTCTTATGGGTGAAACTGTATCACTCATTTGACCCAGATTGAATGTTTTTATCTGGATATTTAAACAGGTTTATTGTTAGGTAACGCACGTTGGCCACGCTGGAGCGTCTTCTGGGCCTGCTGTCGGCCTTTGAGGTCGTGGTATGGATGACGGATGGCTGGCCGCTGTATGAACCCCGCCTGAAGGGAAAGCTGCACGTTATCAGCAAGCGTTACACTCAGCGCATTGAGCGACATAACCTGAATCTGAGACAACATCTGGCAAGGCTGGGACGGAAGTCACTGTCGTTCTCAAAATCGGTGGAGCTGCATGACAAGGTCATCGGGCATTATCTGAACATAAAACACTATCAGTAAGTTGGAGTCATTACCGGTTCTCTTTGTCTTTTAGTGATTCTATAAACCTCATTACGTCTGAATATAAAAATCTATTATTTGATTTATGTGGCTCATGAGGTTGTGGGATGGTCTTGTTTTTGAATGTGCCAGTTTTCTTAATGGCAAAGATTAACTCACCTTCTGTTATTCCTAACATTTCAGCAAATGTTTTTGCTTCTATAGTTACTGACTTCATTTAATTAACTCTCATGGTATCGATTTTCTTTACCGGCATCTTTAACAATGGTGCTCGTTTCTAGTGTTGCTGCGGTACGCTTCATCATCGTCTGCGGGGCGGTTGCGATAGTGAAGGAGCTGCCGGGCGTGAGCAAATCTATCAGGCGCTGGCCGCTGATAATCTCCATCCGTTCACTGGCAATACTGACAGATTTTGAACCTGCGCCGGTTTTCCCGGTATGGCAAAACAGACCGCGACAGTTATGACGTTTAAGCAACTTCTCGAACTCCTGTACGTGCTGTAAAGCAATATGGCCGCGATAGCGTTTAGCCTGAATAAGATAGCGATATTTTCCTATTATTACCTGGCCGTCAATGCCTCCATCGCCGGTATAGCGTTTGTTTCTGATGGTTCTGAAGCCATGCGCTTCAAATCCTTCCAGCAACAGTTCTTCAAACACAAAAGGATCAATTTTCCTCAGGTAGTCAATTTTTTGTGGGAAGCCCGGCAACGTCTTTATGCGCTCCAGCACCCGCCGCGCACTTTGCTGCTTCCTTTTGTGTCGCCTGTGCCGTACTGAACGCCGGAAGAATACAACGGCAAGCAGTGCGATGGCGCTGCAAGCCCATAGAATAAGGTTTTCTGTAGTGGGGAAGGGGATCATGGTCATAGTGGGCTTTCTGAGGGTAAAGAAAAGGGCGGTTAAACCGCCCTGGTGTTTAGCGACGGCTGTATACCTGCCACGAAGCGCTGCCTGACT
This sequence comes from Leclercia sp. LSNIH1, assembly GCF_002902985.1. Taxonomy (NCBI): domain Bacteria; kingdom Pseudomonadati; phylum Pseudomonadota; class Gammaproteobacteria; order Enterobacterales; family Enterobacteriaceae; genus Leclercia; species Leclercia sp. LSNIH1. Next base: position 46,705 of record NZ_CP026169.1, read on the forward strand.
GATTCTGGCAAATCCGCCCGTAAAGTACGGTGCCGGTCGAGTAGCGGGCGCCATTCAGATAGCAATAGCCGCTGGATTGCAGCAGTTCGTTGCGCAGCTTTTCTTCCTGCTTTGATAGCCGGGACTCCGCAGACTGCAAACGAACGGATAATTCGTTAATCTGGCGTTGCTGGTTATTCAGCTGGCTCTGCATCGCATTACCTTTATCCTGGCTGACGCAACCAGTTAAGAGAGCTGTACAGGCTAATGCACTTAATATTATTTTTTTCACGTTGGCTCCTTAAATTGAGATTATTCCTAGTTCGCCTATAAGCGAACTTTCCCGTATTTACTTATGATCTGGCTTATCATCGACTGGTTACTTCCACCTTCGCCATTATCCGGGCATTCATTAAGAAAAGCCTTCCTGGCATCCTTCGTGTGGTTGGGTAAAAAGCCGTGCTTGTTCTTTTTAACGATATTGAAGAAAGCAGCTTCAGCACTGTTACACTCGCTTCCGCCGCTATCGCCGGTGAGCTTGCCCGCCATGCACATAATAACTTTGCAGGGATCTTCAGCATGGCTGGCAGGAATATAAAGCAGACTACCAGCTGCTATCAGAGGTATTAAGAGTTTCTTCATTGTTTTGTCCTTAACAGTTTGTTCAGATATACACTCGCCAGAATGTTGATAACGGTAAGCAATATTAATAATAACGCTGCGTTATAAATAGATTTGTAACCTATATCGCCTGCAATATATTCGACAACAAAAACGAAAATCGTTAAAATTGTGTAAAACTTGATTAACTTTCCTGTAATTTTCTTAACAATATAAGCAACTGAATAAGAGCCGGATTTGATGATGCTGGCGAGTAACCTGATCGCATGGACACGAAATTTTCTAAAAATGGGCGGAATGGAAGATGCCTTTTTCTTCCTTCTGCTTTTTTGCCTTTCCGCAAAATCAATAAGTTCGCCCATTTTTATACCCTCCGGTTATATCTTCAGATCATCAAGTGATAAACCACTATCAAGCAGCTCTTTGAGCCATGTGGGTCGGCGGCCAGTCCCGGACCAGGTATTTTCTGCGTTCCTGGGGTCGCGGTATTTTGCTGGTCTATGTTCTCTGGGGTTGGCTACGCCCTGCATCTTCATGGCTTCCAGGCTAATGCCAGCGTCCAATTTTGCAGTTAGCCAGGCCGGGCGCTTCCCTATACCAGTCCACGTATTAAAAGGGTTATCCGGGTCACGATACACGGGTTCGCCTTTTGGTCGTTTTTCTGATTTCAGGGGAACCAGCATCACCTTCCTTCCTTCAGCGGTTTTCTTTTCGTTTCTTCTTGACACGATCTCATTAGCCCTTATCATAAACAAAAGTCGTCGAAATTACAATTACGCGGTGAAACATAAATGAGTAAACATCCAAAACTCCTGGTTCTCGCTCTGGCCTGCCTTGCTTGTGCTGGCCGTGCCAGTGCTGCGCCTGCCTCCGATGAAGTTGCCAGGCTTGCGCAGAGATGTGCGCCTGATGTTTCACCCTTAACGATGGCGTACATCGTCGGCCATGAGTCCTCAAATGGGCCGTACAGGATCAATATTAACGGTAGTATTCAGTTAAAACAGCAACCGCGTACTGAAGCTGAGGCCGTCAGCGTTGCGAAAGTTCTGCTGAAGGATAATAAAAGTTTTGATATGGGCCTTGCACAAATTAACTCAAATAATTTAGTGGGCCTGGGTCTTTCGGTTGACGATATTTTCAAACCCTGCATCAACCTGCGGGCGAGCCAGACCATCCTTAAAGCCTGTTATGATAGCGCCCTGAAATCCTACCCAGCCGGGCAGGTTGCGCTGAGACACGCGCTTTCCTGCTACAACACCGGCTCACTCACAAACGGGATTTCTAACGGGTATGTCACGAAAGTTATCAACGTGGCGCGTCAATCAACTGATTTGAAAATCCCTACGCTGCTACCTGACGGCCAGACCAGTGAGGACAGCACCGCGACTGAGCCTCAGCAGGCAAAAAGTACGGCGCCGCAGTATGACGGTGAACAAGATGTTTTTGGTTCGGGTGATGGCGATGCCTTCAGCCGAAATAATACGGATGCCTTTTTAACCAGACAGGAAACAGCGAAGGGGGAATGAGGTTATGGATGGAACGTTTGTACCTTGTATTGCAATCACAGATCCTGGAGCTATTTGAAGCAGGAAAAGTGAAGGAGGTAACGATAGAACGGGTTTCATTAAAGAAGTGGTATCCCGTTTTTCAGATAGACGATGAACAGCTGGGCCAGATCGCATGTTCCATTAGGGTTAACAAAGAGCATGAGCTACGAACCTGGGCTGATTTAAGGCTACTGGCAGAGTTTTTGAAAGATAAGTGTGGCGTTGAAGAATGCCGGTTAAATCTGCAATCAACAGAAGATAGTGAGTAAGGAGAAAGTATGACCACGTTGTTTAAGAAGTATGGCCCTGCGGTAGTTATGGGCGTTTTGTCCATTGCCCTGCCGCAAATTGCGCTGGCCGCTGGCACCGATACTGGTGAATCAACCGCTACATCAATCCAGACGTGGTTGAGCACATGGATTCCAATTGGTTGTGCTATTGCGATCATGGTTAGTTGCTTTATGTGGATGCTTCACGTAATCCCAGCCAGCTTTATTCCTCGTATCGTAATCTCGCTGATTGGTATTGGTTCTGCATCATTTCTGGTTTCCCTGACGGGCGTAGGAAGCTGAACAACGCGAAAAGGGGGGACTTTTGTCCCCCAAAGTGAGGACTACAAAGATGTTCGTTGACGGGAAAAGACCGCTTTTCAAAGGTGCGACTCGCTTACCTCGCGCGCTGGGTGTACCACGTAATGTAGCTATGATGATATTCATGATTTCTGCCTCGCTTTTTATGATTATTCATATGTGGGCGATTCTGGTGTTCGTCTTTTTGTGGATTCCTTCAGCTGCATTAACAAAATATGACGACCGCATGTTTCGAATTATGGGCCTGTGGTTGAAAACCAAATTCAGTAATTGGTTTGATTCTCCGTTTAAGCAGTGGGGAGGATCGTCTTATTCCTCTGTTGACTACAAACGTAAGGGTTTAAAATAATGAGAGCTGCCACCGCTACGAAGCCAAAAAAAATTGATGCCTACCGTAAGGAGCCATCAGTAAATAAAAAGTATTTGCCCTATTCTTATCACCTCAATGATTACGTGATTTCGATGGAAAACGGCGATCTGATGGCTTTTTTCAAGCTGGATGGCCGCACACATGACTGCGCATCAGATCGGGAACTGGTCACCTGGCATAAAGACCTTAATACGCTGGTCAAGAGCTTCGGAACAGACCATGTAGAGCTGTGGACGCATGAATATCACCATGAGGCTAAAGAGTACCCGGATGGTGAGTATGACCATTTTTTCCCTGCTTATGTTGATCAATATAACCGTAAGCTGCACGGTGATTCCAAGCAGCTGATTAATGACCTTTATCTGACCGTTATTTACAAACAGGTAGGGGATAAAACACAGAAGTTTCTGGCGAAATTTGAAAAGCCGACTCGTGACGAAATTCAGCAAATGCAGAATGAGGCGCTTGAAGGTCTGGAAGATATTTCTGAACAAATCCTGGAAGCAATGAAGCCGTATGGCATTCAGCAGTTGGGTATCTATTATCGTGACAAACGCGGTGTTGAAATTCCTGCGCCTGATAAAAAAGAACGTGAAGAACTTGCTGAAGTCGATGAATCAGACATTTTTGACGAAGCCATTGTTATCGAACGCAACGAGCCTGAACCTTCGCAGGCTCACGCTTATTCAAAAGCGCTGGAGTTCCTTTATTTCCTCGCAAATATGGAATGGGCCATCGTGCCTGTTTGCCGTGATCGTATCCGTGAGTACATCATGGACAACCGCCCTGTTAGCTCCCTGTGGGGGGATGTTGTCCAGATCAGAACGGTAGATCACAACTTCTATACCACCGGCATTGAATTTCGTGAATACGAAGAAGATACAGAGCCAGGCCAGCTTAACATGCTTAAAGAAGCCGATTTTGAATACCTTCTGACGCAGAGTTTTTCTTGCCTCTCTGAATCTTCAGCTAAAACGTTTCTGACGCATCAGGAAAAATCTTTGCAGGAAACGCGCGACCGTGCGCAAAGCCAGCTGGCACAGCTTGGTACTGCGCTCGATATGCTGACGTCCAGAGAGTTCGTGATGGGCTACCATCATGGAACCGTGCATGTCTGGGATAATGACCAAAACGCGGTACAGCGCAAAGCGCGTCGTGTGAAGGTTATGCTAACCGGCTGTGGCGTGGTTGGCGGGACTATCAGCCTGGCCTCTGAGGCTGCATATTATGCGAGACTGCCTGGCAACCAGAAATGGGCGCCGCGCCCGGTTCCGATAAACTCATGGAACTTCCTGCACTTCAGCCCGTTCCACAATTTTATGCGTGGCAAGCCTGACAATAACCCGTGGGGGCCAGCGCTGACCATGTTCCGCACGATCAGCGGTACGCCACTCTATTTTAATTTCCATGTGACCCCGCTTGAAGAACTTTCCTACGGTAAACGCCCGCTGGGCCATGCGTTAATAACGGGTATGTCGGGGGAAGGTAAAACCACGCTGCTTAACTTCCTGCTGGCGCAGTCAATGAAGTACAACCCGCGGCTTTTTGTTTATGACCGTGACCGCGGTATGGAGCCGTTCATTCGAAGCGTTGGTGGCTACTATAAAGTTCTGCAACAGGGTATGCCGTCCGGGTTTGCCCCGCTTCAGATTGAACCGACCAAACGCAATATTGCCCTCATTAAAAACCTGTTCCGCATTTGTGTGGAAACCACCAATAACGGGCCTATCAGCGCAACGATGGCTACCGAACTGGCTGAAGGCGTTGATGCGGTTATGGGGGAAGGCTCACTTATTCCACGCGAGGCGCGCACCGTTACTATCCTGGACGGGTACGTGAATGAAGTTGTGGAAAATGGCGTATCACTGAAAGGGCTGCTGCGCGAATGGACGCGCGAAGGCCAGTATGGCTGGCTGTTTGACAATGATAAAGACAGCCTGGATCTCAGCGCGAATGATATTTTTGGCTTCGATTTATCCGAGTTTATCGCAGCCAAAGAGGAAGTATCCAGCCCGGCCCGTACTCCGCTCATGATGTACCTTCTGTACCGGGTACGTGACTCCATCGACGGCAAACGCCGCGTCATTCAGTGCTTTGACGAGTTCCACGCCTACCTTGACGATCCGGTTATCGAGCGTGAAGTTAAGCGTGGTATCAAAACTGACCGTAAGAAAGACGCTATCTATGTGTTTGCCACGCAGGAGCCGAACGATGCGCTGTCCAGCCGTATTGGCCGCACGATCATGTCGCAGACCGTCACAAAAATCTGCCTGCGCGATCCGGAAGCTATCCGAGAGGATTATGCCTTCCTTACTGATGCTGAATACGACGCGCTGATGTCGATTACCGAACACTCCAGACAGTTCCTGGTTAAACAAGGGCAACAGTCTGCGATTGCTTCTTTCAATCTCTACCCTCGCAACAGCGACGATATTGATGCAGATATTAAGACAATGGACAACGTTCTTAGCGTGTTGTCCGGTGAACCACAAAACGCCGAAATTGCGCATGAGCTGGTTGAACGGCTCGGTAATGACCCTGAAGTATGGCTCAAAGAATACTGGCGCCTGACGGCTTAACAACGAGGCAAAACACCATGAAAAAAACACTGACGGCAGTATTGCTGACCACCGGCCTGATTCTGGGAGGCGCGCAAAGCGCTTCCGCAGGCATCATCGTGACCAACCCTACTGAGCTGGCTAAACAGGTCGAGCAGCTTCAGCAAATGGCGCAGCAGCTGGAGCAGCTTAAAAGCCAGCTGCAAACGCAGAAAAATATGTATGAGTCGATGGCAAAGACAACCAACCTGGGCGATCTGCTGGGGACGTCTACCAGCACGCTGGCAAATAATTTGCCGGACAACTGGAAGGAGATCTACAGCGACGCCATGAACTCCAGTTCTTCCGTCACGCCTTCAGTTAACAGCATGATGGGCCAGTTTAATGCGGAAGTTGACGACATGACGCCCAGCGAAGCAATTACCTACATGAACAAAAAGCTGGCTGAAAAAGGCGCTTATGACCGCGTTATGGCAGAAAAAGCCTACAACAACCAGATGCAGGAACTAACCGATATGCAGGAGCTGACGGAGCAGATTAAAACGACTCCAGACCTGAAATCGATTGCTGACTTACAGGCCCGTATCCAGACGTCACAGGGTGCTATTCAGGGTGAGCAGGCGAAGCTGAATCTGATGAACATGTTGCAGCAGTCACAGGACAAGCTATTACGTGCGCAGAAAGAACGTGCCACCCACAATTTTGTTTTTGGAACCGGCGGGGACGTTACCGCGTCACCTTCAATTAACTGAGGTAATTATGAAAAAACTACTGCTTGTTATCCCTTTCCTCCTGGTGGCCTGCGATGCCTCGCATGACGTGGAGTGGTACAAAAAACATGAGAAAGAGCGCAAGGCAACAATTCAGGAATGCAAGAAAGACGCGGATGAACTTCAGAAACCTGATTGCAAAAACGCGCGCGAAGCCGATCGTCAGCTGTTTGTGTTCGGCAAAAAAGACGGCGAAATCAATTCACCGAAAATTTAGGAGTAAGGAGGCAATATGGCATTCACCCTAGTCGCAGACATTTTCGCAAAAGTAGACGGGGCGATTACGTCAATGGTGAGCGCCAATGTTGCCACCATTATCTCTGATGTAACGCCTCTGATTGCCACCTGTCTGACAATCAAGCTGATGGTTCAGGGGATGTACTCAGCGTTTAATCCGGGGGCGGGCGACAGCCTGAGTTCGCTGATTAAAGAGTATCTTTCCATAGCCCTTATCCTGAGCTTTGCAACGGCGGGCGGCTGGTATCAACAGGAACTGGTCAACGTGGCGCTTCACCTGCCGGATGATTTTGCCGGGATACTGTCTGCCCCTAATAAAGTCGGTGCAAGTGGCGTACCGGCGATTATTGATAGCGGTATTGAAAAAGGTATCAAGATCGTCAACACCGCATGGGAAGCCGCAGACGTGTTTTCATCGAGCGGCCTGGCCGCGTATGCCATTGGCGGCATTATGATGATTGCTACCGTTGTGCTGGGCGGCCTCGGTGCGGGCTTTGTGATCATGGCTAAGATCCTTCTGGCCGTTACGCTTTGTTTTGGCCCGATTGCAATCTTCTGCCTGCTGTGGGGAGCGACAAAAAACATCTTTGCTCGCTGGCTGGCGTCGGTCATTAACTATGGCCTTGTCGTCGTCATTCTTGCGCTCGTGTTTGGTTTCATCATGCAGATGTTCGACAACCTCCTGTCCTCGATGAACTCTGATGCCGCTTACTCATCAATCACTGGTTCTATCTCCGCCTTATTACTGACGGTCATTTCCGTTTTCGTTCTGTTCCAGATTCCGCAAATTGCCGCCAGCTGGGGTAGCGGTATCAGCGCCGGAGTTGCTGACGCCGCACGCTCTACGGGTTCTTCCATGCAGGCGCTTGGCAATATGGGCAGCCACGGCATGTTTGGCGGTAATGCGTTCAGAGGCGGTAACAGTGGCGGCGGCCAGCAATCGGCAGGTGGAGGAAGTGGCAGCAACAGCGGAGGAAGCAGTGGTTCTAATTTAAGTGGTAAGGCAAGGGGCAGTCGCGGGAAGAAGGCTGCATAAAATTAAAACAAAAGTCGTTGAAATTGCAATTTCGGCGACTTATTATAATTAGTACGTTCAACAACCGATAATGGATGCCGTAATGCGCAGCTTATTGCTTATGGGAGTTCTTCTGATTAGCGCCTGTTCCAGCGGGCATAAACCGCCACCGGAGCCGGACTGGAGCAACACCGTTCCAGTAAACAAAACAATCCCGGTTGATACGCAAGGTGGTGCAAATGAAAGCTAATAAAAAAACAGGGCTTACACGTGAAGCCATTAAAGAGTTCAACGAAAGCCGTAAAGGGCTTGAAGTTGATCTGATGGATGAAGTGCTGAAGTCCCGGCGTACCGCCTGGATGGTTGCCACCGGTTCAGCGGTGGTAACTGTTTTTGCACTCTCTTTAGTTGGTTACGTGGTGCATAAGTACAGCCAGCCAATCCCCGCACATCTGCTAACGCTCAACGAGGCCACTCACGAAGTACAGCAGGTCAAGCTGACCCGCGACCAGACCTCTTATGGTGACGAAATTGATAAGTTCTGGCTGACACAATATGTCATTCACCGTGAGAGCTATGACTTCTATTCAGTTCAGGTCGACTATACGGCCGTTGGCTTAATGTCCACGCCGAACGTGGCAGAGTCTTACCAGAGCAAGTTCAAGGGCCGCAACGGTCTTGATAAGGTTCTGGGCGACAGTGAAACGACCCGCGTGAAGATTAACTCTGTGATCCTCGATAAACCGCACGGCGTAGCAACGATACGCTTTACTACGGTTCGCCGCGTGCGCAGCAATCCCGTTGATGATCAGCCGCAGCGCTGGATTGCCATTATGGGGTATGAATATAAATCGCTGGCGATGAATGCTGAGCAGCGTTATGTCAACCCGCTGGGTTTCCGCGTGACGAGTTATCGCGTCAACCCTGAAGTTAACTGAGGGCTGCCCCATGAAAAAACTACTTCTTTCAGCAGTCGTTTTGTCAGTCCTGGGAGGCGCGGCCACTAACGTTATGGCGCTTGAGGTTGGCCGCAATTCTCCTTATGACTATCGCATTAAAAGCGTTGTTTATAACCCTGTTAATGTGGTCAAAATTGACGCTATCGCCGGTGTGGCTACCCACATTGTTGTCGCGCCTGACGAAACCTATATCACTCATGCTTTTGGCGATTCTGAAAGCTGGACGTTTGCGCACAAAATGAACCATTTTTTTGTGAAGCCGAAACAGGCCATGAGTGATACCAACCTGGTGATCGTCACCGATAAGCGCACCTATAACATCGTCCTCCATTTCATCGGTGAAGAAACGAAGAAAAATGCAGACGGTACGGTATCAAAATCCTTTATTGAAACGCCGTGGGCTGTGCGCCAGGCCGTTCTTCAGCTGACCTATGAATATCCGTTTGAGCAGCAGGAAAAAGCCAAAAGCGCGGCTGATAAAAAACGCATTACGCAGAAGCTGAAGCAGACGGCTTTTGCGGGGGCGAAGAACTATCAGTACGTAATGAGCGAACAGCCTGAAATGCGCAGCATCCAGCCGGTTCACGTCTGGGATAACTACCGCTTTACCCGGTTTGAGTTTCCGGCCAATGCGGAGTTACCGCAGGTCTACATGATCTCGGCCAGTGGCAAAGAAACGCTGCCTAACTCTCATGTTGTGGGTGAGAACCGCAACATCATCGAGGTGGAAACCGTCGCTAAAGAGTGGCGTATTCGTCTGGGCGATAAAGTCGTTGGCGTTCGTAATAATAATTTCGCGCCGGGCGCCGGTGCGGTAGCAACCGGTACGGCTTCCCCGGATGTGCGCAGGGTTCAAATTGGGGAGGATAACTGATGGCCCGTAAAAGTGTCGATGTAGATCAGGAACTCGATGAAAACACCGGAGACGGTGAATTTGAAAGCGAGCGTGGCGGATTTAAAGGCAGTAACCGCCGTTCGGCTCCTGGTATGAAAGCCTTTGTCATACTGATGGCGCTGCTTGCTTTGGTATTCATCGGGATTACGGTCATGGGTAAAATTCGCACCCCGGCTAAAGCTGAAGCTGATAAAGACGGTGGTAAAGCGCAACAGGCCAATACACTGCCAAACTACAGCTTTAACAGCGATCCTGATGTTAATAAACCTGCAACTGCGCAGAATAGCGCCACTGATGCCCGTGCTGTGCAGGCTGCCGCACAGGCAGATGCAGATGCGGGCAGCAGCAATACCGCCGCGCGTACCTCTAATAAGCGTAAAGAACCTTCGCCTGAAGAACTGGCTATGCAGCGTCGTCTGGGCGGCGAGCTGGCCCAGACTAATCAGGCGGCTACAAGCAATAGTCCCGGAGTGCAGCCCCAGGACAACGAAACAAGCGAAGGTAGTTCAGCACTCGCTAAAAACCTGACTCCTGCAAGGCTGAAGGCTAGCCGCGCTGGAGTCATGGCTAATCCCAGCCTGACTGTTCCGAAAGGCAAAATGATCCCCTGTGGTACCGGCACCGAGCTGGATACCACTGTTCCGGGTCAGGTTTCCTGCCGGGTTTCACAGGACGTTTACTCAGCTGATGGACTCGTTAGGCTGATTGATAAAGGCTCATGGGTTGACGGGCAGATTACCGGTGGTATCAAAGACGGCCAGGCGCGCGTGTTTGTTCTCTGGGAGCGTATCCGCAATGACCAGGACGGGACAATCGTTAATATTGACAGTGCCGGAACGAACTCACTCGGCAGCGCGGGGATTCCGGGCCAGGTGGATACCCATATGTGGGAGCGTCTGCGTGGTGCGATCATGATTTCGTTGTTCTCTGACACCTTAACGGCGCTGGTTAACCAGACGCAGAGTAATAACATTCAGTACAACAGCACAGAAAACAGCGGTGAGCAGCTGGCGTCTGAAGCACTTCGCTCTTACATGTCTATCCCCCCTACCCTCTACGATCAGCAGGGTGATGCGGTGAGCATTTTTGTTGCCCGCGACCTCGATTTCAGCGGCGTTTATACGCTCGCAGACAACTAAAAAAGTGGGCGCTTAGCGCCCGCTTTTCTTCAGGAGTAATCATGACTGATGCAGCTTTCTATCAACTTGGCCCACTGCGCGAGTATTTAGAAGATCCTACTGTTTTTGAAATTCGCATTAACTGCTTTCAGGAAGTTATCTGTGATACGTTCAGCGGCCGCAGGGTTGTGCAGAACGCGGCAATTACGGCAGATTTTATTAGGAACCTTGCTAAATCGTTGGTGAGCAGCAACAAGCTGACCATGCAGGCCATTAATGACGTGATCCTGCCTGGCGGGATCAGGGGCGTTATCTGTCTGCCCCCTGCGGTGATTGACGGTACAACGGCCGTAGCGTTTCGTAAGGATTTGGCGGCCGATAAAAATCTGGAGCAGCTGACCAGCGAGGGGATTTTCAGTGACTGCCGGAAGATTACCGGCAGCAAGCAAAGCCTAACGGATGATGATTTTTTCCTTAAAGAGCTGCACAGCAGCGAAAAATGGCCCGCATTCCTGCAAACCGCCGTTGAGAAGAAACGCACTATCGTGATCTGCGGTGAAACCGGGTCGGGGAAAACGGTACTCACGCGCGCGCTGTTAAAATCGCTACATAAAGACGAGCGTGTAATTATTTTAGAGGACGTTCACGAAGTCACGGTCGATCACGTTGTAGAAGCCGTTTATATGATGTACGGCGATGCAGGAAAGATCGGCCGCGTCAGCGCCACTGATGCCCTGCGAGCCTGTATGCGTCTGACACCGGGCCGTATCATCATGACTGAGCTTAGGGATGATGCTGCGTGGGATTATCTTAAAGCACTTAATACCGGCCATCCAGGCGGTGTTATGTCAACGCACGCTAACTCTGCGCGCGATGCCTTTAACCGTATTGGGCTGCTTATCAAGGCGACCCCTATCGGCCGTATGCTCGATATGAGCGATATTATGCGAATGCTCTACTCCACCATTGACGTTGTGGTGCATATGGAAAAGCGGAAAATCAAAGAAATTTATTTTGACCCTGAATATAAAATGCAGTGTGTGAACGGGAGCCTGTAATGAAAAACTTAGCAACCTGGCTTCTGGCCGCAGCATTTACGACAGCCGCCCTGCCCGCCTTTGCGGTGGAACCATCCGTTCAGGTTGGCTACTCGCCTGAAGGAAGCGCCCGCGTTCTCGTCCTGAGCGCCATTGACTCCGCAAAAACCTCGATACGGATGATGGCTTATTCTTTTACCGCCCCGGATATTATGAAGGCACTGGTA